>CANRDP010000049.1 GCA_947629415.1 uncultured Bacilli bacterium | reverse complement strand
CCTTTCTTTCTAAAATAGAAGTAAGGGAACGCAAAAGGACAAAAAATAAAGAAGTCCAAGCATTACCTCGACAATATCTTAAAGGAGTTTCGTTTGATTTTCAAGTAAAGCGGTTACATTTTTAAATTTTGTTTCATTTTTCTTTTCGCTTTCTTTCAAAAAAATTCCTAAAAATAGCATATTTTGTTCTCATTTAGTTTGTAGCCTATACTTTTTATTTTTTATTATGGTATAATAAATTTGTTTCATAAAGTAATTTTTACTATATATGAAATGAAAGGAAAAATTTCATGAAAAAGAAAAGTAAATTACTCTTAATATTTCCACTTGTACTTTCTGGCTTTCTTTTTGCTTGTTCCGAAAATGAGAACCCTTCTTCAAGTTCTCAAAGTATTTCTTCAAGTACGACCAGTCATAGTCCCGTGACTTTATATGCCAGTCCGACAGGTGAACCTAGTGCTACAGGTTCTGAATCCGATCCTTTGGCACTCTATAATGCTTTTTTAAAATTGCAAGCGGGAGATACTCTCATTTTAAAAGATGGTGTTTATTCTTCTACTTCTCGTTTCTTAGTCGAAGTCGGGCAAAACGGAACGGAAGATAAACCTATTACCGTTAAAGCACAAAATCGCGGAAAAGTACGTATTGAATTTAATATGCCTTTTTATTCGACCAACCGTGGTATCCAAATTAATGCGGATTGGTGGATTATCGACGGATTAATTGTTAAAGGTGCTGGCGATAATGGTATCTATATCGGTGGTAGTCATAACATTGTAAGAAATTGTGAAACTTATGAATGTATGGATACAGGAATACAATTAGGCCGTGCCGATTCTACACAACAAAGCATCGCCGAATGGCCATCATATAATTTAATCGAAAATTGCACATCTCATGATAATGCTGATCCCAGCGGAGAAGATTCTGATGGATTCGCATGTAAATTGACCACCGGTATTCATAATGTTTTTAAAGGTTGTATTGCCTATAACAATATTGATGATGGTTGGGATTTATATTGTAAAGCAGATAGCGGTGCTATCGGTGCTGTTACTTTAGAGGATTGCGTTGCTTTCAATAACGGAATTACTTCCGATGGCATCGGTAAAGATTCCAGTGACGGCAACGGCTTTAAACTCGGCGGCGAATCAATTGCCGTGCAACATAAAGTGAAAAATTGTATTGCTTTTAATAATTTGGCACATGGATTTACCGATAACTCTAATCCCGGAACCATTTGGCTTGAAAATTGCACATCATTTAATAATTCCATTCGGGAAACGGATGCAAATAATATCGATTTATGCCGTGAAAAAAGTACATCCAATGGAAATTATTTCAAAAATATTCTTTCTTTTTCCACCGGAGAATATTCTTCGACCGGTCACTGGGAGAAAAATGCGACCAATTCCAATGATCAATATTATGGTACTGCTTCGCACTGTGTCTTCTTTAGTGGTTTATCTTTATTAAAAATCGAAGGCCCGGAACATTGCGATTATACCGACGAAGAATTTTACGGAACTTTCTTTAAACCGACGATGAATCCGTTCGTATCGATGAATGTTCCGCAAACAGGTGCAAAAGAAGACGGAACTTTTGATTACGATTTTTTAAGAGATTCCAATCACAATATCGATTTAGGTGATTTTTTAAAGATCAATCCGAATAGTGAATTTTACACCATGGGTGAAAATCAAACGCCCCTTGGTGCAAATTTACACGGAAAGGCGGGAAACTAATTATGAAAAAAATATTGAAAACTTCTATTGTTTTACTTTCGAGCCTTTTTGCTCTTCCGGTAGCATTTCAATCGCAAGCCACAGTTTATGCGGAAGGTGAAGTTACTTCCACTCCTACTGCGGAAGATCTTGCAAAAGTAGAAGCAGCGAAAGATTATCTCAATCTGAATGTGGATTTAAATACCATCGTCAGCAATATTTATTTGCCGAATAAAAGTCTTTATAACGCGGCAGTTACATGGGCATCTTCCAATGCAAATGTAATTTCAAAAGATGGAAAAGTTACCCGACCTGCAGCCGGGCAACAACCGGTTGAAGTTACCTTAACGGCGACTATTACGGTTTCTTCCGCAACTGCCACAAAAGAATTCAAATGTCGTGTGTTGCCTTCAACTCCATATACTCCGGCCGTTACGGAAAATTTTGTAGAAAATTTTAACACCTATAAGACGGGTCTTGATATTTCCAATTACTTTAACTGGGATTTGTCATCCGGTGATGAAATTGCCAAAATCGCTGAAACAGTAAAAAATAATAATACGGTTGGAGGCGATAAAGTATTGGATTTTCAACCTCTTCCTACTTTATATAAAGATACCATTTATCGTACCACTATAAATGTTCCACAAAATAGTGAAATGGTATTTGAAACTTATTTAATGACCAGCGGTTCTTTATCCGGATTCCGCATTGAATTCGCAAGAAATTCCAGTGTCGGAATTAGTCTCGGAGTACAAGATTCCAAATTTGTTTTGCAAGAAACAGTTGATAAAAATACCATAACAAAAGAAATCGGAGATTGTCTTGATGGTGTTTGGTACAAAGTTCGTGTTGAAATGGATATGTCTCAAAAACTATTTCATGTCTATTTGCATGACTATGTTCAAAATGAAGTGACGAAATTATCCGTAGAAGCAGGACAAGGTTTTGCTCCAAATACTCCGACAAGTTTCAATTATTTGAGATTAAAAGTTTTAAAAGGAAAAAATGATCTCGATAGTCATGTTTATTTATCCAATATGATTTTAGATAAAAAAGAAGTCTTATCCGACAATACTTTAGGTACGAATCCAAATCGTGCAAAAGGTATCGGAACGATTGAAAATTACACCGAATCTTTCCTTTTAGTTCAAAATGAAGCCTTGGAAATTCCGGAATTTGTCATTCATAATCGTTTTAAACCGGATGAAATATTAATCAAAAATACAGATTATACCATTCAAGAAACTTATGGTGCCAATGGAAATGTCGATGTAACGAAAGTCGGTGATTATGAAAAAATTTATACTATTTCATTAATTGATACACAAGAAACATTGGTATTAAGACAAGTATTCCATGTAGACGGATTAAATGATGCTGCCGATTTGGATACTTTCCGTATTGCTCCCGTCGTGGATGATTTAAATGTAAATTATGTTGATAAAAAAGTAACTATTTCTGCGAATATCGACAGAAAAAATTCCACAGTTTATTATGTGGCAACGGATCCGGATAAACCGGCTTTATCTGCACAAGAAGTCAAAAATGCCGCAGAAGGCAATGATTCTTCCATTACGATTAAAGGAAAACAAGTATTAACTTCCGCATCCTTCGAAATTGAAGTTTTGGGATTAGATAGCAATAAAGAATATAATTTCTATGTTGTTACCGAAAATGAAAATGGTGTTCTCAGTGAAGTATATAAAAAAGAGGATGTCTCCGTAAGTGTTTATAATATCGAATCTTGCGATGATTTCTTCTTTATGTGTACCGATCCGGATGTTCAAACGACCAATTTCCGTTTAATGAAGGATCTTGATTTTGAAAATTATTACTGGGCTGCCAGTGAAATTACCCGTCCCGAATATAAAGGAACATTTGATGGACAAGGACATACCATACGAAATCTTGAAATCCATGCTCCTTATAAAAAAGCCTCTCTTTTCTATGAATTTGCCGGGACATTCAAAAATTTAACGATGATAGATTGTTTACTTTCCGGTGCCGAATCCGTTGGCTTTATCGGTGGATATGCTTTCTTGGGAGCAACCGTTTCCAATGTGAGCATGATTAATTGCGAAGTAAATTATAATACCGACGGAAGTTCCGGAGATGGTTATTACGGTTTGGTTTTCGGTCGTTGTGATAAAACCGGAGGCGGTTCTGTCACCATTGATCGTGTCAATATTGAAAATGGTATTGTAAATGGCCCAAAATATGTTGGTGCCATGGTCGGAAATTTAAAAGGGGTCAGTTTAACGATATCCAATACCTATTGTCAAGCAACGGTCACGAATGATAATGCCGCATCCGGATTAGTTTCCAGAACTCGTTCCGATAGTGGTACTATGTTGACCGTCAAAGATACTTATGCCGATATTACCATTCCTTTTGCCAAAAAAGAAGTTGCGGTCATTTCCGGACATTTGGAAAATAAAGTTGTCCTGGAAAATGTTTTAGGAAAACTTACTGTCCAATCCATGACACAACCGACATATTATAATAATTTAACCGGTCGTTATGGTACTACCGCTTCTTGTGAATTCAAAAATGTGTATTTCTTTGATCCGGATGTATCCGCATTAGAAGAAGATAGTGCCGTTACTCCTGTGAGTGCTTCAAGAAGCGTCGGAACAACTATCACAAAAGAACCGGAGAATACGCAAAAATGGTGGGAAACAAATACCTGTTTCAAAAATTTGGATACCAATAAAAATTGGCGTTATGATGAAAATAAAATGCGACCGGTGTTAAGAGATTCCGTTATCGAAAATCTCGAATTTACTGCAGCGGAAATCAACCAATATATCGATGCCATCGGTAATAAGATTACCTCGGAATCCATTTACTATATCAATAAAGCAAAAGAACTCTATGAATACTGCAAAGAATCGGAACGTTCTCAAGTACATCTTGATGTATTAGAAAAAGCGGAAAAGGATTATGAAGCATATATTGCAGCTTTAAATTCTGCTCTTGATTCTCTCGATGATGTTTATCAATCGGTTACCGGTGGTATTGAATGGGGTTATCAACCAAAGGAGGCTCAATAAATGAAATTCAAAAGTTTACTCGTTTTGCCTTTCGTGGCATCTATGTTTCTGGCGGTTTCTTGTTCTTCAAACGATACCGGTTATAATAAAGAAGATTTTGAAATGTTCCAGAAAGCCATCCAACTTGAAGAAAACGATACATATACCGGTTTTCGTCTTTTTGTGAATATAACTTCAATTTCCTCTTCGGAAAATGTTTATTCTCTGCAAAAAAGTGTTTCCATTGACCGTGAAAATAATTTTATGAAAGTTGATGAAACCATCACCACACTTTCCAATGAAGAAGGAGCACAAAACGGAAAGAAAACAACTTCGACAACGACTTATTACGACGAAGGTTCCGCATATATTCTCCAAAGTGATGGCGACTATGTGCAAAAAGATGGTACCGTGACTCAAAATGTCACACCCTCCATTCATCCCGAAGAAGATTGCTTTCAAGAAGTGCAATTGACAAAAAACGGTAATGTTTACGCCTTTGAAGCAAAAATCGTATCGGAAAAAGCCAACGAACTATTTGGTGCCAATAATCTGTCGGAAATGAAAAATGGTGTTATGACGGCAGACTTTTATGATAACATTATGGAAGAAGTTTCTTGGAATTATGAAATAAAAGATATGAAAGTCAGTCAAAGACTCGTTATTTCTTATTCACAAACTACCATTGTTCTTCCGACAATAACCGATTAAATGGAGTGAATATTATGAAAAAAAGTGTCTATTTCTTTTTAGGTGCGGCTATTTTATTGGGAATGGTTTCTTGTTCGTCGGAAGAATCATCTTCTTCCAGTAATTATTCTTCAATAACTTCATCCGTATCATCAACTTCATCCTCCTCTTCATCATCAACTTCATCCTCTTCTTCGACAGATTCCTTGGAGAATGTTATTTCCATTTTGGATGTTTCAAAAGATTGTGTCGTTGGAACAGATAATGAAAATGATTTTATTAAGGGACCATTTACCATAGTAAAGGGTACCAAAATTGATTCCCGAACAAAAACTTGGACCGATCCGACAGATTCATCCAAGACAAAATCTTTTACCAGTTCAATTAGAATCGGCTCATCAAGTAATGCTTTGAAAGTGAAATCCAACGGAACTGGTACTTTAGATATTTATGTGCAAAACGGATCCAGTGGTGTAGCAACAAGGACGGTTACTTTCAGTAAAACCGGTGGAAATGTCACCAGTATTAAAATTCCCGGTGATTCCACTTCGCCGGATTTACCGGACTATCCGGCCGGAAGCCCTTGTGTAAAAGTTTCTATTCCCGTGAATGAAGGTGATGAATATACCATCAATCGTGATTCCGGGACCATCTATATTTATTATGCAGAATTAAATGTCATAGTAGAAAAAGCGGAAGTGGTAGGATTTGAAATTGTTTCCAAAGGAACTACCGAATATGTTGAAGGACAAACTTATGATAAGAGCGGAATTCAATTGAATGCGGTTTATGGTAATGATCGTCGGGATGCCATTGATCCTGCTTCCACGGATATCGTTATCGATTCTTCCGCGGTAAATATGTCTGTTCCAGGAGAATACAATGTTTCCGTTAAATATAAGAACTTCGTCGCACAGACAATTAAAGTAACGGTGTATCAATTTGATGCCATTTCTCTTGGCTTCAATAAAATGGCAAAAGGGAGCAATTCCAAAGCAGGAAATTCCACCTATGTCAATAATACGGTTCGTCGTGTTTTTAAGAAAAACGAAGCTTTCAATGCAAATAATTTGACTGTTAAAGCAATGTGTACTCATCCTACGGATGCAACGAAAAAAATGAATTTCATTATGAAAGAAAGTGAATATTCAATAAATTCTGCTTCGTATAATAATGCCGAAGATGGAACCTATTCCATCCCGGTTCAGGTTATTTTAAATAATAAAACGAAATCCGCTGCATATGAAGTAAGTGTGGTTACCGCAGCACCAGCAGAAAATGAAGGTGTTTTACAATTGAAAGTAACCTCCTCTTATGAAGGAGTAATCGGTGCCGTTCAGGATTCTTATAATCAATTCAAAACGATTCAACAAGCTTTAGATTATCTGGGAACTCTGGATTCTTCTTATGATGCGAAAAAGAAAATTTTAGAAATCGGTGCCGGTGAATACAAAGAAAAATTGGAAATAAATATTCCCAATCTTACCATTCGCGGTGCTGGAAAAGATGATGTTAAAATTGAATGGGATTCGTTATATGGTTTAGAAGATGAAAGCGGCTATATGCATGTTACCGATTCCACACAAACCGTTGCCATTAGAGATGATGCGTTGAACTGTATTATTGAAGGTGTAACGATTTCCAATTTCTACAATTGCGAAGAACACTTCACGGAAAAACTCGGTGCGAATTATAGTGAACATCGTGCCCTTGCATTATTATGTCAAGCAGATAAATTTACAATGGATAATTGTAAATTATTGGGCTATCAGGATACCGTGGAATTTTTCACCGGAAGACAGATTATCAAAGATACATATATCTGCGGAACTACAGATTTTATCTTTGGAACAAACAATACCACTTATTTCTATAATTGTGAAATTCACAGTATTGCAAACGCCAAAAATAATGGCGGATATATAACAGCATTCAAAGGTTGCAATAAAGGAGCAAATGATGCCATCCAATATGGAGCCATTTTCGATAAATGTAATTTCACCGCGGATGCCTCTATCTTGGCACTTAAAAAGACCTCCATCGGTCGATGCTGGGGTGCTTATTCTGCCGTGATGGTCATGAATTCAACTTTAGGTGGGCATATTGCTCTAACAACATCCAAAGGTTCTTCCAAAGACTATCGTTATGTTGCTATGAATGCGGATCCAAGCGATGCCACGGTAAAGTTCACGGAATATAATAATAGCGGTGAAGGTGCTATTCAAACTTCTATCGACGGAGTTACTGTTTTCCAAGCAAGTAATCCCAGTGATGTTACTTCTGCCAATGCTTACAAAGATTTCCAAATCATTTTTGGAGCCGAAAATGGAGCCTATCATTATCAAGATGCATGGGATATTCCTTCCTTAAATGTCATGTAAAGTTGAAAACAAAAAAGTACATTTGAATTTTCTTTCAAAATACATTAGTAAACAATGGAAATAAAGAGGTCGAGAGTAAAAATCCCGACCTCTTTACTTATTTTCAATCTTGTAGAAAAAATTTCGTGATGTTTGAAATTCCTTTTTTATAAATTCTACTTTTTCCACATTGTTTAATGATATTTCTTTATTCCTATGTTTTTTATAAGTATTTTGACTTTTTCAGAATTGTTTATTATCTTCAGTAAAATGCACTATACAATGTGCCTTTGCTATATAAAAAATAAGAATCAAGTGTTACGACTTTTTTTAATCTTTTACATTATCAAGATGTACATCCAGTTGCGGATAAGGAATCTGTATTCCATCTTCCACCAATTGACGGAAAATCGCATCATTCAAGAAAAAGAATACATTCCAATAATCCTGTTTTTTTACCCAAACACGAACTCGGAGATTAATGGATGATTCCGCGAGTTCTCCTACGGCAATCAATGGCTCCGGCGTACGGAAAATATTTTTTTGTTCCGACAAAACTTTGCGAATTGATTCCGATGCTTTATCTATAGAAGATTGATACGATATCGAAAATGTAAAATCAACACGACGAGTATCCTTCATAGAAACATTGGTAATTACTCCGTTTGCCAAAACACCATTCGGAATCATTTGCACACGATTATCCGGTGTAGTTAAATACGTATAAAAAAGATGAATATTTTCCACCGTTCCTTCGCATCCTTGAGCCACGACATAATCGCCGATGCGGAAAGGTTTCATAATAAGAATTACCAGACCTCCGGCAAAATTTGATAAACTTCCCTGTATTGCCAAAGAAAATCCAATACCGATGGATGATAATACCACACCGATCCCTGCTGTATCAATACCGATATATGAAATAAAAAGCAAAACAAGCAATAACTTCAATCCGATACGAATAACATTATATAAAACCATGGTCACCGTAGGTTCTTGATGTTTTGATTCCATTTTTCGGCGAATAGCACGAGAAATTGCATTAACTACTTTAAAAAGTATAAATAAAACAATGATACCGAAAAGTAATTTTAGTCCTTGAGTACAAATCCATGTCCAAATATCATTGAAAAAATTTTGCCAATCAAAACCTTGCGAAGATGTTGTCTCGGATGTCGTCTCTTCCGTCAAGAAAAATAACAAATTCATATCTTCTCCTCCATTACTCTTTTATTCTATAACTTTTCCTTATAAATTCAATCTTTTGCTTTTAAAATTTTTTAAAGATTGTTTAAAATAAAAAGGAGGAAAAAATATGGAG
>CANRDP010000048.1 GCA_947629415.1 uncultured Bacilli bacterium | reverse complement strand
GCGCTGCGGCGGCAAAAACAGTAAGAAATTTCATTTGTTTCATAAAAATACCTCCAATTGAATAAAAAGAAAACAAAGAAGAAAAGGGGGAAAATCCCCCTGGAAAGTAAGATGATTAATGAACTACGATTTGATCGGCAGAAGTAATCGCCAATTGTGCAGAAGTTTTGTACCAACCGACATTGATATTAACGAAATCAACCGTCGCACCGGCAACTAATGCATCTACTTTGGTTTTGATTGCTCGCTCTACCTCATCATCTAAATATTTATCCGTACGAATCTGGAATTCAACTCCACCATTTTTGAAATAAGCACTGGAAGATGAACCAACGGCCAAAGAAGATTTGACAAATTGTGCATTTTTCAATGTAATTTTTTTACTTTGATCCATTTGAGTAATTTCGGAGAAAGTAGCAAATTCTTTTGGTACAATGGTATCTCCGTCTCCGACAACTTTCGCCGAATCAATCGTTTTTGTTTCAATTAAACCACTATAGTTTTGAATTGTAGAAACGACTTCGACTCTTTTACCGATAGCCAACCAGTCAATAGCTTTATTGTAGACATAGAATCCATATCCTTCTTCATCTTGAATGTAATAAGAGCTACCGACTAATGCTGTAATGGTACCGTTTAAAAAATATTTTTCGGTAGAACTTTTTCCTTCTCCCAAAGCAATACCATCGGTTAATGCTTTTTTCAAAGAAGTATCGTACCATACCGGAACATACATATCTTTAAAGACTTTTTCAATCGAATGGCTGCCATAAGAAACTTTTGCTTTTAATTCAAAATCAATCTTTTGCGTAACCAATTCTTCTGTCCAATTGATAATAATCGGAGTCATTTTGGTTGTTGCATTTGTTTCACCGACAGAAATAACATTTGTTGGGCCGTTATTTAAAACAGTAACTTCCCAATCAACATTAAATGTGTCTGCATCGATTGTAACGGCAGAAACACGATCAAAGGTTTTAATATAAGCCCCTGTGTTATTTTTATACATGTTGTATAAATAATTTGCCGCGTTTTCAAGATTCGGATTAACCGAGTCACAAGCAACAATAGGTAAGGTCATCAGTGCTGCTGCAGAGACAGCAAGCAATTTGTAACGTAATTTCATAACCAGTAACTCTCCTTTCAGTTAATAAATGAAATATCATCATAAGTAAAGACATGGAGTTGATAGGAACTACCATAACTTTCAAAAATACCTTGACAAGTAATTGTTTTGTTTTCAAAATCCGCTGCTTCATATATGGTTGTTTTATCTTCGTGATACAATACCGAAGTACGAACTTCAAAACTTTCACCGGATGCATCCGTACAAGATAAGGTCATTGCACCTTTTGAAGCGGAAGTATCCGATTCCGTAGTGTAAACACTATTTACCGTAAGATTTTCCACTTTACAATAAGTGGCAAGCAATTGATTTGCTTTTGTTTCATCTTTTGTTTCCGCAACAGTAATCACATTCGGAATAATTTCGACATCTTTCAGAACACGAAGATTATCATTATGATCACGCATTTTGAAATAGGTTAATCCCGATAATTGATATGTTTCATTGTACATTTGAACATATCCACAGAAACTGATTCTTTTTCCTGCTTCAATAGGATACACTTGATATCCCATATAAACCGGGAAACCATAATAGCATACGTCTTCATCATCCCAATCCTGTACGTAAGCTGTTTGACCGACAACACGAGTCACATCACCCTCAAAGCGCACTTTTTTATCCAAATAATCTTCAAGATTATTTCTTATTTCTTTAATGGTAATATTAACTGCATCGCCTTTCGGGAAGCTTTCATCTTCTTCTCCCCAATATTTTAATTTGCATTTTTGTGCCTGCGTCATTGCCGAACTGAAAGCATCGGCATAAACGGAAGCCATAATATTTTTCGGAGCAGCCAATCCTTCTTGCATAATCTCCACATTCAAATTTCGATAATCTTCTCCTTTGCTATTTCGATACCAAATATAAAGTAAATATCGATCATTTGTCGAATCTTTATCCCATTGATTGGATTCCGATTCAATAATGATATCTTTGGCACCACCCAATTTATCTTTGGTGAATTTTTTTGCGGCAGCACCCCAAGGTTGAACTTGTCCTGTGGATTCTGGAGTATCCACTCCTAAAAATCTTGCCTTGATAATTCCATCTTTGAAAGTATCGTCTTTGGCAATATTGAAGTGTACGGTATCTCCGTCGATACAACCGGAATTTGGCATTTCTTCATTATCCCCATTCCGATAATTATGTACCGTGGTTTTTAAATATTTTCGTCCGGAATTTTCGTTGAATTTCAATTGTCCGCAATAATCAACGCGTTCCGCACATGTAACTTCACTGCTATTGGAATCATCTTGATTACAAGAAGCCAAAGTGCCTAAAAATGAAACCGATAAGATAAGTGAACCAAATACTTTAATCCATTTCTTCATTTTTACCTCCTTTAGCCTGCTTGATATTCGCATTCCGCGACTGCTTCTTCAAACGCTTTATCGATGGTTTTTGTGCCAAGGAAAACCGCACTGATTAAATTTCCCACTTCTTCTCTTGCTTGGCTTGAGCCAACAAAAGCAGGAGAATAATAGTACCATTCTCTTTGTTCCACGCAAACTTTTACAGAATAAGCCGCAATTCGACCATAACCATTGGCATTATCCAAAAAACTTTTATATTCCGGTATATCAAATACGGAATTTAATACCGGTGTATATCCGGATTCCATGGAAAATTCTGCCTGGAAGGGAAGATATGTAGTTAAGAATTTCATCAATAACCATGCAGCAATCACTTTTTGCGGATCTTTATTCCGCATTAAGCATAAAGATGGTCCTTGCGAAATCACTGCCGGATGATTTTCCACATCAACTTGAGGAATAGAAGTAATACCTACTTCGAATCTTCCTTCTGCCGGTAATTGATACGTAGCTCCGGCCGAGGAACCGATACACATATAACATCTCTTTCCGCCATCTTTTGCTGTATTGGTGGTAAATAAGGATGAAGTATATCCTCCATAGCAATTTTTCGTGGTAATATAACCTGCATCATACCAATTTTTTAATTTTTGGACGAACGCTTTATTCTGTTCGTTATTAAATAGATAGTGGTTTCCTTCTTCAGAAGAAGTATAAGGAGTATTATATTGCTCACAAAGAGTAATAAATAAATTGGAATCCGAGTCATAACCTAAAGGTATATCATCCGGATACTTTGCTTTGATTTTTCTGCAAACGTCTTCCATTTCATCCCAAGTCGTTGGAACGGTAAGTTTTTCTTCTTCAAAAAAAGTTTTATCGTAATACAATACTTCCGAAGATTTGGAAAGAGGTAAGGAATACATTTTATTGTCTCCGAAAGCTTTTCCTTCTCCCCAATAAGCAGGAATAAAATCGGCTTGTTGTTCTGCCGTCAGACCGCATATTTCATCCACATTATCCATAGCATTGTGAATTTTCACTTGGCTATTCATCAAATTATCCAAAGTAACAACTTTTTGACCTTGATTATAAAGAGCCACATGATCCGGATAACAATACAAAATATCTGCCTGAGGAGCACCTGCCGCCAATTCGGTTGACATTTGATCACGAATGTCATCGTAACTTCCGATGGAATTATGTTCCACATGGATGTTCGGATACATTTTCTCAAAATCTTCCAAATAGGAATTCAAAACTTTTTGAAGATTTTGTCCCATGGCATGTGCGAAAAATATGTTCACATCTTTGCTGGTATCAAAGCCTTCTTCCGGCATTTCAAAATCCGGAATAATCTCCGTGGAGCAACCGCTCATCAACGGTAATGCCGTTGCTCCCAGAAGAAGCATCATAAATGATGTAAGTAATCTTTTTTTCATATTTTTCCTTTTTTAATTTGAATTTTTATAGATACATTCATCAAAGGCATCTTTCAAAGCCTGATCGATTGTTTTTGTATTATTAACAACAGCGGTTAAAGCATTTCCAACCTGATCACGGGCATCGGAAGAACCTTCAAATGCATCGGAAGTGAAATAATACTCTGCCATATCATTGCAAAGTTTTGCTGCCATTGCAGTCAAAGAATCATTTCCTTCACCTTGCATATGTTGTTGATATGCGGGATTTTCCGCAACGGACTTGATAACCGGAAGATAACCGGATGCAATACCGAATTCACCTTGAGAAGCAACATCGGTGGTAATGAACTTTAAGAATAACCAAGAAGCCAAGACTTTATTCGGATCTTTATTTTTGAAAATACAAATATCCGGACCTTGAGAAATAACTTTCTTGTTATTTACATTTGCTTGTGGAATCGGAGCAACTCCGACATCAAAAGGATATTGACCGTCACTTCCTTTTTTCGGAACCTGGTGTGAAGCACCGGCAGAAGAACCGATGGTCATAAAGCTTCTTGTCGTCGTGGTGGATATAAATAAACCGGAAGTATAATTACCATATTTTCCTTGTGTGGTTACCCATCCTTTTGTAGACCAATCGGCAATGTCTGCCAAGAATCCTTTTGCCTGATCATTATTGAATAAGAATTTACCTTCCAAAGTTTCCGCAGATGCATCGGTATAAGGAATTCCCATTTGTTCACACATTGTAATGAACCAGTTGGCATCGGAATCGTAACCAAGAGGCGTGGAATCCGGATATGCTTTTTTCAAAGTATCACAAACTTGCTCCATTTCATCCCAAGTCGTCGGTACATCAAGATCTAATTCATCAAATACCGTTTTATTATAATATAAAATCTCGGTGGATTTGGAGAAAGGAAGCGTATACATTTTACCATCGCCAAAGCTTTTTCCTTCATCCCAGAATCCTTGGATAAAATCACTCTTTTCGGCTTCACTTAATCCAAAGAGAAGATTTCCGTTTTTATCTTTATATGTCGTATCGTTAATTAAATCATCTAAAGTAGCCACGGCATTTGCACCATTATAAAGAGCCACATGATCCGGATAGCAATATGCAAGATTCGGAGCATTACCGACAGAGATTTCTGTTGCTATTTGATCACGCACATCATCATAACTACCAACCGAAGTATGTTCAATGGTAATATTGGGGAAAAGTGTATTGAAGTCAGCGACAGCTCCTTCATCAAATACTTTCTTTAAATCTTGACCCATGGTCGAATAGAAAGTAATCGTTATAGGTGTATCCAAAAAAGTATCGACATCAAAATCTTCTGGAATTGCAAATTCTTCTGTTGTCAATGACCCATTCCCGGCACAGCCGGCAAGAGATACAACTGTTCCTGCAACAGTAGCTAATGAAGCTAAAGATAATAATAGTTTTTTATTTTTCATTCTTTTTCCTTTCGTGTAATCAAAACTGAATTTCGATTAACCTTTAATTCCGCTACGGGAAACACCTTTCATAATGTATTTTCTTAAGAAAAGGAACACTAAGAAAAGTGGAAATGAGATAATCGCAACAGCTGCCATTTGAACCGGATAATTCACGAGTCCTTCATTATCTTGGAAAGCTGTACCGCGAAGACCATTTGTTACTAACTTGTGTGCATCATCATTGGCAACAAGTCTTGGCCAAATATAGGAGTTCCATGCGCCCATCATCTTCAAAATTGTGATGGAAATCAGTGTCGGCATGGAAAGTGGTACCATGACCTTAAGTAAATATTTCATGTCAGAAGTTCCATCTACCTTCGCGGCCAAATACAATTCGTTAGGAATTTGTAAGAAGTTTTGCCGCAATAGATAAATGTAAAACACCGAAACTAAGAAAGGTACAATCAACGCAGTAAATGTATTTTTCCATTGGAACCAAACGACTACCGTTTCATAATTTGTAATCGTGAATAATTCGCCCGGAATCATCATGGTTGCCAGTAAGGCAGAGAACATGATGTTTTTGCCCTTAAATTCAAGTCTCGCAAAAGCAAAAGCGCTTAATACGGTAATGACTAAGGATAAAAGCGTAGATACAATACCTACAAAAGCCGTGTTTAAGAAGAGTTGCCCTAAATTCGCTTTTTCATACGCTTGTGCGTAGTTTTCAAAATGCCACTCTTCCGGGATAATTGTCGGAACACTTCGTTGATATTCCGCAACACTTTTTACCGATGAAGTCAACATCGCAAAAAATGGGAATAACACAAGTATTGCAATAAGGACGAGGAAAAGATAAATAAGAGCGGTAACAATGAATTTTACCACTTTTGTCTTACGAGAAATCTTCTCATAATCTTCATAAGCTTTCTCTTCTTTTACAGAAGAAAGCTTTTCCTCTTTTCCTTCTTCTGTAGCTTGCGTCGTATCGGAAGTTTCCTTAGAAACGGTTTCTTCCACTTTTTCGGCAACGGTTTCTTCAACGATTGCTTCTTCAACCTTTTCTTCTTCTACCGGTACAATTTCTTTCTCCTCTTCTTTTTCTTCCGCTTCATCTTGGGAAACAAGAGGTTTCGACTGTTCTTGAGTATGATCTTTGATAAGTCCTTTTTCAATCATTGCTTCAATGGACTCTCTTTTGATATCTCTTGTAAAGTCTTCATTGCTTTCTTTGGCAAATGGAATGTTCTTTTCTTTAAACATTGCATCCGCCATATTCAAAGCGTAAGATAATTTCCGACCGGAAGTAATACGCACAAAGTATGGTGTATCTTCCATTTTCGTTTTTTCGTTGCGTTTTAAATATCGCTGATATTTTTCCAATGTGGCGTTATCTTTAATGTCAAGATACAAACATAAAGTTTTTCCTTGCATTTTCAAAACCGCAACTTTCTTTTTATTTGCGCGGAAATTTTCTTGCTTAAAAGTCATTCGGTCTTTGACACCTTTATAAGACAATAAGCGATTCTTTACCGCGGAATAAAAATCTTTTGTTTCTTTGTCCGCTAATTTCAATTTAGCGACAAAACCACGAATTTGTGCAATTTGGAAGCTGTCATTTATCGTAGTGTTTTTCTTTTCGTTTTCAGACATGGTAAACCTCCTTAATAATGCACTTTCTTTTTACTTACAAGTAAATTAATTAAAGTAACTGCCATAATGATTAAAAATAAGATTAAAGCCGCTGCCGATGCACGTCCATAGTTATTGCCGGACATAGCATCATAAATAAATCCGACCATCGTATTCAATTTTCCGCTTTCGCCTTGTGGCCCCATACCTTCGCCGAAAACACCGACAATGGATGAATATTCTTTGAAACCACCGATAAATCCGGTAATAACAACATAAGCAATCATCGGCGAAAGAAGAGGAACGGTAATCTTTCGGAAAACTCTTCCGCGAGATGCACCATCGATTTTTGCCGCATCATAATATTGTTTATTTACACTTTGCAAGCCGCCCAAAAGAATCAAAATTTTAAACGGCAATGCATTCCATACAATATAAATCGTCATAACGGCGATATTTGCTTCATAGGAACTACCGCCATTTACCCAGTTGATCGGTGAAAGACCGATACCGGTCAACATACTATTAATATAACCCCAGGAAGACGCGGTATATCCAACCAATTTTCCCGATTCATTGATATATTGATTATAAATCGTAAGGCTTCCCATATATCCTGCAACTTCTGTAGATTGATATCCGATAATATTGAACATCATAGAGAAAACCATACCGATAGCAATGGAATTTGTTACATAGGGTAAGAAATAAATGGTTTGAAATAATTTCGAAAATTTCACGATGGAATTTAAGAAAACGGCAATTAAAAGTGCCAATATACAAGAAATAGGTACCGTAAGCACGGTCAATAATAAGGTATTTTGCAAAACTTTCAAAAATCCTTGATATTGAAGAACCGAGATGAAATTACCTAAGCCAAAACTAAATTGCGCTCCCGCCTGAGCTTGAAGTGGTTTATATCCCTCCAAAAAGGCAATACGAATAGTATTGATAATCGGCCAAACCGTAAAAACAAGCAATAAAACGATTGCGGGTGCTAAATAAAGCCAGGCTTTCCATCCTTTTTTGGAATCAACCATACTCTATTCCTTTCCTCCATTATCTGGATATATTCTTATTTCCGGCAGAACAGGATCTTTTTCAAGCACAGAGAAATTTATT
The DNA here is from genome assembly GCA_947629415.1 of uncultured Bacilli bacterium. GTDB lineage: Bacteria > Bacillota_I > Bacilli_A > RFN20 > CAG-449 > CANRPC01. Next base: position 1,536 of record CANRDP010000048.1, on the reverse strand, counting down.
TCCTCTTTCCATTCTTTATTTTCCGCAAGATTCAAAGTACCGAATAATTTATATTCTTCATTATCCCGAACAAAAATTTCCTTTGTTTCCGAATTCAAAATCATAGAAGCGTCTTCATTTGCCGGAGCACCGGTTTTTACTTTCATAACACCATTTTTAACTTCTACCGATTCATTAACGCTGGCATTACCGATTTTCTTCCAGCCGGAGCGTTCATCTTCATAGCAAAAGACATCTTTGGTTTCCTTATTGAGCACAAGATCTCCTCGGACACCGGCATATCCTTTTGCAAACACAAAGATTTTATTGGGTCGGACAGAAAATCTTACCTCACCGTTTTCATCCGGTTTTACCGCCAAATCAGAATCGATAATGGATCTTATAATCGGAGATTCTGCCGCTTCATGTGTTGAAACGATGGAACTATCACGTCCCATAACCTCAACATTTTTCAATTGACACTTTAAACCGCCTTTCGGATCCAAAACAAATCCTTCCGGACGAATACCGACATAAACTTCTTGATCATCCGCTTTGAATTTCATAACCTTATCGTTTCCGATATAAAGATTATTTTTCTCAATTCTTCCTTGGAAGACATTAATCGGAGGTGTTCCCAAAAATTTCGAAACAAACAAATTCACCGGATTATCATATACTTTCTGTGGAACATCGATTTGTTGAATAACACCTTTTTTCATAACAACAATCAAATCCGAAATAGACATAGCTTCTTCCTGATCGTGTGTAACGAAAATGGTCGTTACATTTGTTTTTCGTTGAATTCGACGGATTTCTTCTCGGGTTTGTAAGCGCAAACGAGCATCCAAGTTCGATAACGGTTCATCTAATAAAAGAACTCTCGGCTGTTTGACAAGGGCACGTGCAATAGCAACACGTTGTTGTTGTCCACCCGAAAGTTCGCTTGGTTTTCTATCTAATAAATCATCAATTTGAACAAGTTGCGCCACTTGATTTGTGCGCTCAATAATTTCTTGTTTTGGTAAATGTTGATTTTGCAAAGGGAACATAATATTCTGCTTTACTGTCATATGAGGATAAAGAGCATAATTTTGGAATACCAATCCAACACCTCTTTTTTCTGGTGCCAAACCGGTAACATCTTCGTCGCCGAAATAGATTTTGCCAGATGTAGGTTTTTGGAGACCGCTTAACATAAAAAGAGTTGTCGACTTACCACAACCTGAAGGTCCAAGAAGGCCAATAAGTTTGCCATCCGGAATTTCAAAATCGAATTCGTTGACCGCGATCACCTCCTCGTTTTTGTTTCCTCTTGTCGGAAACCTTTTCGTTAATTTTTCGAGTTTTACTTTCATAGAATTGATCGTGTCCTCCTTACTCGATGATTAATTGGTTGTGAAGGGATTTTCTTTCGATAATACCAATACCAATTAGAAAACCACATAAAATCGTCACTTTATGCGTTTGTAATAGTATTGTAGCATAAAAAGGGAAGTCGGTAAAGAATTTATTCAATATTTCATACCGTTTTGGCAAATATTCGACTTTTCCGTA
>CANRDP010000047.1 GCA_947629415.1 uncultured Bacilli bacterium | reverse complement strand
ATAATTTTTTTTATTTTTTCAACTCATCTTTGAGTTCTTTTTTTGTCTTTTTCATTAAAATACAATTTCCTAGTTAATAAAAAAAGGTCATGTCACCATGACCTCCGAACCCATTTATTTTGTTCTTTTACCGATCATACATATTCATTCTAGGATCTGTTGCGGTATTTTGATATCCCATATTAGCATATGGAGATGGTTCACAAACATTTTCCTCGCATTGAGAATACGTATGATAATATACCGGTTTTGGAACATAATGATTTACGATTCGTTTATTTACTGGGCAAATAACCGGTTGCTCTACACAAAAATAACGATCGCAAACACATTCCTTTACAGGCATGACCACCGGATCATACTTGCAAGGACATTCCATACGGCAACTCGTTGTTTGGCGATTGTGCATAAAGATATCCCTCGCTTTCAAACTAGCGTATGCAGAAAAAAAGAGTTGTTCTACGTCATTTGCCCAATCTTTTCCTTTATTGCATTCATTTTTCGGTTTATACTGAGAAAGGAGGAAAAACGAATGAATTTCAAAAGAGAAGAATATAAAAAAATAGCACAAAAAATTTTTTCCATTGATTCCCCTTCTGGATTTACTAATGAAATCACAGAAGTTTTAAAAAAATGGTTTGAAGAAATGGATTATACTTATACGATAAGCAATAATGGAACCATCAAAGTTTCAATAAAAGGAGAAAGTTCCAAAAAGAAAATTGCTTTATCTGCGCATATCGATACGTTAGGATTGATGGTTCGTTCCATCAAAAGCGATGGAAAATTGGCTTTAACCAAAATCGGTAGTCCGTTAATTCCTTCTTTAGATGGAGAATATGTCCGAATTAAAACCCGTAAAAATAATATTTATGAAGGAACAATTCTTTCTTTATCCCCATCCGTTCATGTCTATGAAGATGCAGAAAAATTACCACGCGATATTGACCATATGGAAGTTAGGATTGATGAGAAAGTTTTTACGGAAAATGATGTAAGAAAATTAGGAATTGAAAATGGCGATTATGTCTGCATTCACCCCAAATTTGAAATCACCGACAAAGGATTTTTAAAATCACGATTCATTGATGATAAAGCATGTGCTTCTCTTTTACTTTACTTATTAAAAGACAAAAAAGAGATGAAGATATCTTTTGCTTATGATACAGATATTTACTTTACTTGTTATGAAGAAATTGGACATGGTGCCAGTTCCATAGAACCGATGGATGAATTTGTCGTATTGGATATGGGTTGTATTGGAAAAGATTTAGCGGGAAATGAATACTCTGTTTCCATATGTGCCAAAGATTCTTCCGGGCCATACGATTATGAATTGACAACAAAAATGATTCAAATAGCACAAGAAAATCATTTATCTTATGCGGTAGATATATTCCCTTATTATGCTTCGGATATTCGTTCCGCGCGGGAAGCCGGATTGGATTTTAAAGGAGCGTTAATCGGTCCCGGTGTTCACGCCAGTCATGGTATGGAACGAACACATATGGAAGCCATAGAAAATACCTATCGATTATTGCTCGGTTATTTGACAAAAAAATAATTATTGAAAAGATTCCACATCTTTAATATATTCATAATACGAGTAGGTACTATATTTTTCCGCGCGTTCTTTCATCTTATGAAAAATATCATCCCTTAATTTTTCTTTTGCTTCTTTTAAAGGAAGACTAAGATCCGCGTAAAAAGGACCATCAACGAAAGTAGTTACTTTCGGTCTTTTTCGAATCCAACGCTTTTGATATGTTGTCGTTAATGAGAAACTGGGTGCGTTTAATCGCACCGGATAACTGAAAGAAGCACTCTTGAATGGGCGAATTTGAGTGTAATACGGCCATATTGTTGCCGCGGGATAAATCGTAATACTTTTTTTGCTTTCAATACGCTCATCGATTGCCAATAAAAATTTCTTTTGAAGATTCAATGTATTTGCTACCGGCATACCACCAAGCATCAATACCACATTTTTGAGGCCGAACACAGATGTTGCGTCTCTAGATACAATAATATAATTCTTTCTTCTTCTTAATCGATTGGGTTGCATTGCATCAATAACGCCCGAAGTGTGATTTCCATAGAAAAAAATGCCTTCATTTTTAAATTTTTTTAACACTTTTTTATTTTTTATTTTTGCTCCGTATCGTATTCGCATAAAAAGTGCGACTAATGGTTTAGCCAAAGCATGGTAAAAAGCAAAACTAAAAAAACGATAAAAAATATTTGGATTGGTATATTCAAAATCTTCAGGTAAATCTTTCTTTTTAATACCATAATCCACTAAATCGCAATCTTCAGAGGTATAGTGAATAACTTTTTTTGACATACTTTTACAATTTTTTCCAATATACAAGGAGTCTCCTTATTTATTTTAAAAAAATTGTAAAATTTTGTCAAAACTTGTGAACATTTTTTTCTTTTTTGTACATTTTTTATTCAAATAATTTGCTTAAAATTTTCTTTTTGCTTTCAAATAGTCTCAAAAATTTATTTTTTTAGTTCTATTGTAATTGTGACATCCTCTTCACCGAGCAATGTTTTCAATTCCTCTTCACTTAAATTTATATGACCAAGTTTTGTATATTCCCAAGTATTCGATCCATAAAATATCACCAATTGATTCGAGGAATACAAAACAATATCCCCTGCGGAGGTTGTTATTCTTTCATCTTCTGAAGGAAGCGTTCTTCCTAAAGAACCTACCTGCTCAAATCCGCCATATTTACGCATATTGATTTCTATTTTTTCTTTCGCATATTGCTTCAATGCTCTAACGGATTCATTTTCATACCAATCAATCGTTTTGATTTCACCCTCATTAATTTTAAATAAAAGTTCCATATCCTCTATTTCCTCCTTTTCTGTTAACCAATTGCTCAAAGAAATATTTGTATCTGATGTTTCCGTAATATTCGAAGAAAGCTGTGTATTTTTTACTTTTTCTTTTTCATTACAAGAAAATAACGAAAACATTACGGCACATAACATCAAACGTAGAATGCTTTGTTTATTTTTCATATTTCCTTAATTCTCCTGATAAATGATTACTTTATAATTTTAAACTATTTGAATGAAGTAAAAAATCGAAAATATTTATAATGAATAAAATAGCAAAAAAACAAATAACTTTTTCAAATGTCTTTTTACAAAATCAATATTCCTAACAACACAAGAGCTTAAATCTTCTTCACCATACTTTAAAACTTTTAATCTTTTATTAATATCTCGAATTTCTTTCTTAATTGATTTTACTTCAATACTTCCACAATTAAAAACAAAATGTGAAACTTTTTTTGTTAAATAAACAAATTTTGTTTCACATTTTTACTATTTGATATAAATTTATTAATTTGTCATCGCCTTAACATATATTTTCATTTGATTATTGAATTTTTCAATAAGCATTGGAATTAAATATTCCTATATTAAGGTTTTTTAATACATTATATTTCTATAAATCGCAAGAAAATTCTTTCAAAATTTATTTAATAATGATATGTAGATCTTGTACGGATTCTACACCAGTAAGAGTATCTTTTGCATGAATATCTACTTCACCTGTTTGTAAGATATCTAAATAATGATTATCCGTTTTGCTTCTTTCTCCTGTTTTAGCAATAGTAGGTTCTGATGATGTAAATTGAATATTATTAATCGGGCATCCTGCAAATAAACTACCATTCGGGGTTACTTGAAGATAATCATATAAATCAATATACACTCCTTCAACATAAGTCAATTCAATTGTTTCTTCTTTAAATCCAACACTTGTAACAAAATTATCTTCAATAGCATAAGGTAAAGCTTCACTAAATTCTTCTAAATTTCCATATACAAAATTCGTAGCTTCCAAAGTAGTTCCACCTTCATAATAACTTGTTGGTCCGTGTCTTCTTAAAGTATGAACATCATAATCGATACAATATTCGATGTAATAATAACCTTGAGTAAAATAGAAATCTGTCAGATGATTATCTTTATCAATGGTAAATTCCATGCCGATTGCAAAAGCATAATCATCTGTAGCTGCTTCATAGGTCATAAAGCTGGCATAAATCGAATCATCCTCATTATAATATCCCGTATATTCCAGACTATCACTATAATCATTAGCCAGTCTTTGATATGTTTGATATGCATCGCTTGCTTGATTTATTTTTAAATTATTTTTAGCACTATCCTCGCTCATTTGGGATTTTGATGCCGTATTCATAAAACTGGTATTATTTTCATCAAATTTACGAATATCATAATATGTTCCATCCAAATAATGCTTTTGTTCCAAATAATTACCCGTAGATATCGTATTTGAACTAAATATTGTATTGGTTGTTGTACCTTTTATGAAAGTTACATTATTTAAATATCGTGTAGTATCATAGAATTGCTTTTGATAATATTCTTCATAAATAAAGTATTGACTGGTTTTTAAAGATTTTAATTCGTTATCAAATTGAACAGCATTCTTTAATTTGTTCGTTGCAATAGCAAGAGAGACAGATAAAACCGTTGACTCAGAAGATGTTTGAGGTGTTTCAGTACTACTTGTTGTTGTCTTTGTATCCGAGGTAGTATTTCCATAAGGAAAACTAATACTAAAAGGAAAGCTGCCATTTTCTGAAGAATCACTTGTTTGATTTGAAGTACTATGACTTCCATCACTATTTGAAGTGTTTGAACTGATAAAGCTATCATTAGAACTTTGATTGCCGTTACAGGCAAACAAAGTTACTAATGATAACAAGCATATTATTTTTTTATTCATAGGACTCCTCAATTGTCCCGGCATTTTCATAGTAAACGGTTACTGAACCCCATTTATTAATTGCACATTCTCCAAGTTTTTCAACGATATTATCATCAGTTAATTCCAAAAATTCTTCTTCTGTGATTTCGGGATCAAAATAATTATTTCGAACTTTCACCTCTATATAGCTAATTTCATTTTCCATACCCAAATGAATAATAAATGAATCTATAGCTTGGAAACAAACACTATCTCCTAAAGCAAAACCATAGTAATTCGATAAATGATCTAAGCCGTTATTTTTAAGAGGTAGGAGTTTCGATATACGTTCTTGAATATCATCACCAACATATTCTGCCGTTCTGGTTCTAGGATTATAGATGAAATTCGCTATGTCTAATGTAGATAAAGAGATTTGATTTAAATTACCCTCTGTAAATAAGACTGGGCTTCCTGAAAATTCACCTGCTCCCACGCAATATGTTTCTTTTGCAAATACGGAATAAAGTGCTTTATCTAAGGCAACTTTTAAATCTGCTTTTTCTTCATCACTACCTGTATCGGGCTTTGCTTTTGGATTTACAGTAATAGAGATTCTGCCTTCGACACCACTTTCAATGTTTGTGGCAATAACTTCACAAGTTCCAGGGCCCATGGCTTCAATTGTACCCGTACTGTCATTTCGAATAACGATGACGTTTTCATTAGTACTTGTAAATGTAAGTGCTTTGTTTATTGCAGTTTCAGGTAATATCCTTGCGGATAATGATGCCACTTCTCCAACTTCCATCGTATTCCCACCATATAAACTTAATTCAATCGATTGTACAAAGGTAGATTCCATATCAATTGGTAGTTCACCATCAAAAACATCTAAAGTTCCTTGCGTAACGACATTTGTTTCTGAAGATAATTGAACTGGCATGATTGTTGTTTTATCTTCTGCAGCAGTATATTGATCCAGAGAATAAAATGCCTGAGTTGCAGTATATTTTGATAAAAATCCATGTGCCTCACTATCAAATACATAATCATATCTGCCTAAAAATTTTTGGTTCGATTGCTCTGCGTCATATTCTGCCCAAATAGTTAAAGATATTGCTTGAGTTAATGCTGCTGAAACCGTATAACTTAAATCTGCTCCAAGAGCGGATACATAATATAAATCTTCATATGCTTTAGAACCAGCACCACAAGAAACTTGTGCCTGAGCAGTTTCAATAGTACTCTCTAAATCTTCGACATTCCCCGCAGTTAACAAGTTAATTTGACTCGTTTCATCTTCAAAGATATTGTTTTGATAATCAATAGCATGCATGAAATACATATTGTTTTTAATCATACTTACTTCATTGAATGTATCTTCAAAAGTATCTTCAACTTCACCACTAACATTCAAAATATCATGATGAACAGAGCCTGTCCCAATAGTAAGATCTCCTTGATATGTCGTATAATTAGCCGTTAATTCTTGTTCGTAAGGTTCTCCTCCATCATATCCAAAAGAAGTTATATCTACTTTATTTCTTTTTGCAGTATTAATATCTACTTTTTCTGCATTGATTATCATGGCTATATATTTTTGAGGATCACCACTAATATCTTCACTACTACTATCAAAAGAATTCGTGCTAGAACTTTCTAAACTAATTGAATCCCCTGTAGAAGTTAAATCAGAAGTAGTAATACTACTAGTAAAAGAATTTGAGGTAACAGAAGAAGGAGTAGAAACTCCTTCGTTATTACATGCTATGAGAGATAGAGTAAATAAGACAAACACTCCGATTAGTAAATTCCTATTTTTCATATTATTTAACTCCTAATGCTATTACTCACTTGCTGCTACTTTATGCAATTCAAATTCTTGTACACTGTTATCTTTACTTGGTGCAACAAAATGCAAATATAGTTTTGAACCATCCTTAGCTATTGCAAAGTGAATATTTTGTATTTCTGTTGCTAATAAAGGACTACCGCTATTGTTTGCACTACCCTCAGCAGCGACAACATCCGATGTAGTAATAACATAATAGTCAGATTGTTTTTGACATAAATTGCTCAAATCATCCCATAGTTTAAAAGTGGCATCATCTTGCGCAGTACATTCATATTTTCCAGTACAAGTAACTCTGTCTTTACTTCGAAAAGTATCAACAACGCTAAATGTTTTTTCTGCAGAATTAAAGATTACTACAAAATTTCTTGTTTCACTTCCGATTTCATATTCCCATCTTCCGTCGATTCTGGAAGTTAAATCGCTGGGTTGCATGTCTCCTGGAGATACATAAACGGATTTTGTTGCAAAAACGTCTGAACCAGTTAAATCTTTTGTCTTTGATTTTGCGGTAATAACGACATCACCAGATCCTGCATTTTTACCCTTAAGATATACTTTACCCCCTTCTTCAACGATTTCTGCGAGTTGATCATTATCAACACTCCATTCAATTTCCGGATCGCCATTGGTAGGTGAAACTGTCGCACTTAATTCGATTTGACCATTTTTATCAACTTTATCTTCTGCAGTAATCGTGATAGATTTTGGTGCAAATAATTGAACTTGAACATCTAATGTCTTTTCAATGCCGCTTAAAGAACGGAAGGTTAATGTCGTATTACCAACTTGTTTAGCATTAAACTTAATATTATATTGACTTTTTTCTATTTCAATTACAGAAGTATCACTGCTTGATACCAATTCCAAATCTTTATCTTCTACTGCCGTTGCCGGTTGAACATTTGTCATTTTAAAAGACGATGAATACATTGTTTCCGATGTGCCTAAAGGAATCTTATTATTGTCCTTGGAAATAGTCATCGAAGAACCATATCTTACACTAAACTCAACATCAAAAGATGTAATAAAATACTTAGACGGCAAATCTGCAGGGACCGCTTCCCTAGTCCCTCTTGTAACATCATATTTAAATGATCTGGATTTCGTCGATACGGCATCTGGTTTTAAGGATTGAGTTGCATCATCATACCAAGTTGACTTAACATATCCTTTAGCCTCATAATCAATTTTCTTAATAAATCCATCAATACCAAAATCAATATCTAATGTATGAACATAATAGAAAGTTCCTTCTATCATGTGTCCTTTTAAGGTCACTTTAAAACCGGTTTCTTCTTCTAAATCGGTGGTTTCTAATTTCCCTTCAAGATTTTCTTGTTGAAATTGATTATTTAAATAATCAGAAACAATTGTTACTAAACCATATGATTCATATTTTGATTTTGCTTCTGTTAAAGTAATTTCAGATTCGTCATCATCGACCGTTTCTACAATTTCATATTGTTCAAGTTTATTATATGAACTTGAAGTCACAGAAGTAGCTTCAATATATTTGTCATTATACATTCCAAAATATTGTTCTCCGGAATATTTAGAATAACTTGAAACCGGTATGTCACCATTAACATATTTTCCGGTTTGATAAAAAGTGGTTTCAAGTGTTCCATTTTCGCTACTTGTATTTGAACCACTAATTGTAGATTGTACTGAAACGACCTCTTTTTCTAATTCTGAGGAATAATCGTCTAATAAAGTTTGTAATTCTTCTACCGATGTTGGTCGATCCACCTTAGTAATCATAACTGCGGTTAATGCAGTATCTTCTTGAATTTCAAATTCATAAGGATCTTGATCGCTAACAAATTCCCCATCAGCATCTTCCCAATGAGAAAAAACTTTCCCGGTTATTTCGCTTGACTGAACATGCACAGTAGTACCCCAATCATAGGTACCTGCACCTGTTCCGCCAGTCACTTCTAATTGAACTTGAATTTTAGCGTATTCCGCTTTTAAAGTAATATCTGCAGTCGCATTAAATGTATAAGGATTATCTGTTGATACTTCTGTTCCGGCGGCATCAACCCAACGTGCAAATTTTTGTCCTGCTCCAGCCGCTTCTGCGGTAATCGTTACGGAAGCGCCCTTATCTACAGTGCCTCCACCTGTACCATTAATAACGGTAACTGTAACTTTTTCAGTTGTTGGAGTAACACTTGAATTCAAAGAATTTGATGAAGAGTTTCCTCCCTCTGAAGATGTTCCTACACTAGCACTATTGCTGGTTAAGGATGAAGAACCGCCTGCTACAGAATTGGATGCACTTGTTCCGCTTTCGCTTAAACTATACCC
>CANRDP010000046.1 GCA_947629415.1 uncultured Bacilli bacterium | reverse complement strand
TTTTCAGTTTTTTTACTACATTTTTTATTCTTTCGATTTTCTCTCTTTATTTGTTGCACTTGCTTTTATAATTAACCGATTAGGAAAAATAGGTAAATTCAAAGTCCAGTAATGTCACCGAATCGCCGTCTTCTGCACCCATTTCCTGCAATTTTTGCTCTACTTTTAAATCACGTAAAATTTTTAATAAGCGCAAAACACCTTCATCCGTAGAAAGATTAATCATCAGGTAAGTTTTTTCAATTTCATCACCGCTGATAACATAATGATGAGCCTCCGGATGCGTAATCTTGAATGGTTCTTTTTGTGTGGCATCAATAATTTTTACCTCTTCTTTTTCTTCAAAAAGAGGATAACTCGGGGCATCTTTTAACATATCCCGAATTTTTAACAGCATTTCATTTATTCCTTCATGTAAGATTGCAGATATAAAATGCACCGGATGAATACCTTTCAAAGCTTCTTTAACTTGCATTGCTTTTTCTTTTGTTTCTTCATCCTCGACTTTATTGCAAACGATTAGCATTGGTCTTTCCATAAGATGTGCACCATAAGATTTCAATTCACTTTGAATTATTTCATAATCTTTTAAAGGTTCTTCTCTTTCCATATCCAAAACATGAACAAGAACTCGGCAACGTTCAATATGTCGTAAAAAAGTAAGTCCCAATCCTTTTCCTTTACTTGCTCCTTCAATAAGACCCGGTAAATCCGCAACAACAAAAGAAGAACCGTCACGCAAATACGTCACTCCCAATTGCGGAGAAAGTGTAGTAAAAGGATAATCTGCAATTTCCGGTTTTGCTTTGGAAATAATCGATAAAATAGTGGATTTTCCGACACTGGGAAGTCCGACAAGTCCCACATCGGCAAGAAGTTTCAATTCTAGAATTAAATTTTTTTCTTCTCCCGGTGCTCCGTTTTCCGCAATTCTCGGTGCTCGATTTCTCGATGAAGAAAAACACGCATTTCCTTTTCCGCCACGACCACCTTTACATACCATAAACATCTGTCCGTCATTGGATAAATCACAAAGAACATTTTGCGTTGCGGCATCTTTTATAATGGTTCCGACCGGAACTTCCAAAATAATATCTTCCGCACCATGACCATACATTTTTTTTGCCATTCCCTTTCCACCGTCTTTAGCAACGACTTTTCGTGTAAAACGATAATTCATCAGGGTAAATTGCGAATTGGTTGCTTTAAAGAAAATAGAACCACCGCGACCGCCATTTCCTCCAGAAGGTCCTCCGCGATCAATATATTTTTCATGGCGAAAAGCAATGCAGCCATCGCCACCTTTTCCGGATTTTACCGTTATTCTTGCTCTATCGATAAACATTTATGGGCCTCCTTTCTTCAAAAAAACCACCTATATAGGTGGTAATATTTTTTTAAGCTTCCACGGGATAAACGGAAGCTCTCTTCCGTTTTTTTCCTACACGTTCGAATTTTACAATACCATCGCATGTAGCAAAAATCGTATCATCTCCACCACGCATCGTATTTACGCCTGGATAGATTTTTGTACCACGTTGACGATAAATAATCGAACCTGCTTTTGCAAACTGACCATCGGATTTTTTGGCACCTAAACGTTTTGATTCCGAATCACGACCATTTTTTGTGGAGCCAACACCTTTTTTCGAAGCAAATAATTGGATATTTAATATAAATTTCATGATTTTGCACCTTCTTTCATTGTAATGATTGATATATTTTCCGGGTAAGAGGCTTCTAACGTTTTTAATTGCGTAAGAATCGTTTCCAACACTACTCTTGCATGTTCATTGGGACAAATTCTTACTTCCGCCTTCCCTTCTTCCAAAATAAGACACTCATAATCTTCTTTTTGGAAAGTATTCCATCCGCCTGTCAAAATGGAAGAGACAGCGGCACAGACAAGATCCTGACCATATGGTGCAGAATCCGCGTGACCTTTACATTGGAGTCCTATCTTCTTTCCATCGCGGATATAAACCGTTACACGGATCATAACTTATGCATTAATCGCTGTAACCGTGACACATGTGTAAGGTTGACGATGTCCTTGTAAACGACGATAGTTTGCCTTTGATTTGTACTTAAAGACAAGAATTTTCTTTGTTTTTCCTTGTTTTTCAACCTTGGCAATCACCTTTGCGCCATCCACATAAGGAGTTCCGAAAACGGTTTTTTCTCCCCCGATCATAACGACCTTGTCAAAGGTTACCTCCGCGCCAACTTCCGCTTCGATCTTTTCGATAAACACTTTGCTATCTACTTCGACACGAACTTGCTTTCCGCCGGTTTCAATAATTGCGTACATACTTGCACCTCCTATGTATAGAACTAGACTCGCTTGAAAGGTGGATTTCTCACTTAGGAACCTTTTTAATGCGGTTGTGCCCCTATACTAGGCTACAACAAAATTAATTTAGCATAATCTTTTTCTCTTAGCAATGAAAAAATCGAAAAATTAACTTTTTCTTCCTTGTTTTTTCTCGATTTTTTAAAAAAACATTCAAAATTTTCTTTTGCTCTTTTTTTCTTTAAAAAATCATTCAATAAAAAACATTAATTTTTAAATTTCAAAAAAAAGGAGCCTGGCAACTTGCTATTCTTGCCTTGGGCTACCTTCACCGCAACGATGCTTAACTTCTGTGTTCGG
>CANRDP010000045.1 GCA_947629415.1 uncultured Bacilli bacterium | reverse complement strand
GACACAGCCCTAAGTGCCGGATAGGAACGGCAAAATTTTTTACACTTCTATTACTTCTTTATCGCACATTAGCAAATTCAAGTGGAATGTCATCCATTTTATCCTCAGGAAGAGTTAAGAGAAATAATTGAAAAAAAGGGTATTAAAATCATGTCATGGTATCCTCTTGGTGGTAAAGGAATGACGAAAGATTTATTGGAAAATGATAATGTTGTTTCTTTAGCCAAAAAATATCACAAAAATCCGGCACAAATTGTTTTAAGATGGCATACACAGATGGGATTTATTGTTATTCCAGGTAGTAAAAATGTTAACCATATTAAAGAAAATATTGATATTTTTGATTTTGAGCTATCAACTGATGATATGGCTTTAATGGCTACGCTTAATAATGGAGAAAGACGTTATACTAGGACGGATGAAGCGTTAGAAAACTTTTTAAATTGGAAAATACCATATGAGAAATAATAAAATGAAATATACATGTTAAGAATCTTAGCAAGATTAAAATCTTTTCAAACGTCTTCTTAATAAAGATTGTTTACAAAACCAATTTTCATAGTTTGAGTAGCTATTTTTAACTATTGAAATGCGAAATAATGTGATTATTAATGGTTTTGCGCTAATTTGGATAATATTAAGGAAAAAAGAAAGTTCGTGGATGTTTCTCTACGACTTTTTTTGCCATAGTTTTCCGTTTTCAGTCTTTCAAACTTTTTCTAAACGCACATGCTTCGTGAAGAAAAATAAGATATAAGATAAAAAAAATAGACGGATACATGGTATCGTCTATTTTGATTCAATGGTCGAGATGATGAGATTTGAACTCACGACCTTCTGGTCCCGAACCAGACGCACTAGCCAAGCTGTGCTACATCTCGTTATGTGTTAGTTTATCATAATTGAATGAAAAGAAAAAGAGAAGAGAAAAAATTTCTTTCAATTCATCTTTCTTTTTACTGATTTTCATAAAGTTTGTCAAATAACAAATGAAACATTTGATAAAAAATCTAAGGAAGAAACTTTCTCATAGTTATAAAAAACATATTCGCGCGTCATTTCATGGAAAGTGATGCTTTTTTTGTATTGTTTTGAATCGTGAAATAAGTCATAAGTATATAAAATATTAAAATGCAAATATTGAAAAGATTGAAGATGATCTTCCCGAATGGTAAGAATAGTATTGTTTTCAAATAAAGTTTTCAAAACTTCTTGCAAGGAAAGAAAATCCTCGTTTTCAATAGCAGAAATGCTTTCTTTCTTTTCGGAGTAGAATAATGTTTTTATTTCCCATAATACTTCATAAGTTAAACCATGTTTTAGTGTGATATTTTCGGTATTTTCCGAATTAAAAAAAGCTATTTTTCTCCCTTTATCATCAAGAACATTTTGAATGAAAAAAGATCCTAAATCCACGATATGGTTATAACATCGTACGGAGCAATAGGTGGAAAATTCTTTTTGCAAATTCAGAGTCTTAATGGAAATTTTAATGGAATCGGAAAATAAATTTTTTCGTTCAATATAAGCTTGATTGTCTCCGTTCGGCAAAATTTTAATGGATTTTTCGTCACAAGAAAAAGAAAATTTCGGAGATAATGAAGAATCATAGAGACTGGCGATTAATAAAAATTTTTCTCCATCATTATTAAAAACAATTTCTTTTTTGTTTAATAAGATGGCGATATCGTTATTCTCTGAAATTTCTGATTTTTTTCTTCCTGAAAAGTAAAAAATAACCACAAGAATTGCTATACAACATAAAATACTTAATAAAATTAAAATTACTTTTTTCTTTTTCATTATTTTCAAGTCCTCATTTATACGATAAGAAAAATGTTTTTAATTTTGTAAAAAAATTTGTTGTTCTTGTATCATGGGATAAAAAATTAATGTATCGGAAAATAAATTTTCTTTATACATATCAACAGCACTGATTTGGCGGTTATCATATGTTGTATAATAATAAATACCTTTTTGGGTATTGCAACAAGAAATATATATGGTCATTTCCAATTCATCATCTTTTAACCGTACACAACCTTTTTGTTGACTGACCGAAGTTAAAATATGAAAAAATTGACTGACACTTTCCTTTTCACTTTCACCGGAAATGGAGTTCATTTTCGTGAATGCGGCACGAACGAAGCGAGAAGAAGAGGATAAATCTCCCGGTAGACCCAGAGCACCCATTCCATGACTATACGTATCCAATTTTAAAGAAGAACAAAAATGATTTTGTGGCTCTTTTGTCGATAAATTCATGAAATTGTTTAAATAAAATAGTTGTAAATGAAATGGGGGATTGTTTGTTAAAACTCCGACGGGATTATCGTAAATTTGAATTCCATCTTTCATTGGTTCAATAACAATACTTTCTTTTTCATCTGCTAACATCCAATGTAGTGGTGTCAAAGAAAGTTGATCACTAAAAGGGATAGGGGATAAATTAATGTTTTGAAGGATATTTTTTGCTTCTGCCACCGAGGCACATTGACTTAAAATAAAAGGAATAAATTCGTACGGAGATAAATTGGTTTTATCCTTTATGTTTGCAAGATAATAAGCATTATTCGGGAAATTTAATCCTGCCATTCCCAATCCTTTTTCATTTACTGCATCAAAATATAAGGGATAATTTTTCCTTTCAATGGCGATACCGATCATAGCATAGTGATGATATTGTTTCATTCCATTGTGATAAGTAAATAAATAATTTTTCGGAGTAATGATAATTTTTTGATCATAAGAAAAATACATATCCATGGTTCTTCCAAAATAAAAATCTTTTGTTTTATAGGTAAGAGCTGTGCACATAAAAATCACCTTTCTCAATATCATTTTATGAAATAAATTTTCTCTCATAACAAAAAAACAGACCATCAAGTCTGTTTTGCTTTTTTTTGGCTGGGGTAGCTGGGATCGAACCAGCGCGTCTATGATTCAGAGTCACATGTCTTACCACTTGACTATACCCCAAATTCAATGCGAGCATATTGTATTATATTTTTTAAAAAAAGAAAAGCAATATTTTTATATGAACAATTGTTTTACTGCTTCATTAATTTCAAAAAT
>CANRDP010000044.1 GCA_947629415.1 uncultured Bacilli bacterium | reverse complement strand
GTATTATATTTTTTAAAAAAAGAAAAGCAATATTTTTATATGAACAATTGTTTTACTGCTTCATTAATTTCAAAAATCTTTTAGAATTGTTCGCAAATATTTAATTTTTTTTGCATTGGCATACAACATAATTTAGACTCATTTAAATCATAATGATGCATATTTACACAAGTGATTTGACTATTTTCATATGTAGTATAATAATAAAGACCTTTATTTAAATTACAACAAGAAGAATAAATGGTATATTCATATTTTTCTCCGACTTGGCAACAACCTTTTTGTTGTGCCACAGAATTTAAAATGTGAAAAAATTGTGCAATGCTGGCACTTTCGGAATCGTCACATTTTGAATTCAATTTTGTGAAAGAAGCTTTGATAAAACGTGATGGTGATGAAAGATCACCGGGAAGTCCGATACTACCCATTCCGCGGCTAAAAGGAATTAACTCGATTTTATCCGAGAAATCATTTTTTACTTCTTTGCTTGTAACGGACATGTATTGTGCTAAATGCAAAAGATGATAATCAAAGGGAGGATTATTGGTCAGAACTCCGACGGGATTTTTATAAATTTTCAGTCCCTCTTTTACGGATTCGATTACAAGAGAGTTTTCTTCTTTGTCCGTAACCATAAAATGCAAAGGAGAGGCTTTTAATTGATCATTGAAATTTAAATCACATATATTTAGTTTTGATAATAATTTTTCTACTTCTTTTATTGATTTACATTGGGATAAAATCCAAGGAATAAGTTCAAAAGATCCGATATTATCCTTTCCTTTTTTTCTTGGGAAATAAAAAGCATTTCCCGGGAAATTTAATCCTGCGATAGCTAAACCCATCTCGTTCATAGCATCGTAATATAAAGGATAATTATCTTGTACAAAGGCCATACCAATGATGGCATAATGATGGGATAATATTCTTTGATTTCGAAAAGAAAATTCATAGTTTCTTGGGGTTATCACGATTGATTCTTCATAGGAAAATTCATAATCCAAATTTCTTCCAAAGTAACAATCTTTTGTTTTAAAACTGACGGCAGTACACATACATTTCTCCTTTATATCTATATTTTCATTATGCGCAAACTTTTTGCTTATATCAACAAAAAAATTGGTATATTTTTTTATAAAAAATGGTTCTTTTCATAAATCAAAAAAAATGTTATGATACTTTTTGAGGTTATCCATATGAATAAATTATTTCGTTATAAAGAAAAAAATTCATCTATTGCCACGGAACTTCTTGGCGGATTGATTGTATTTTTGGCAATGATTTACATTTTGCCTGTAAATTCCAGCATATTAGAAGCAGGTGGTGCAGATTTTCAAGCGGTATTTATTGCCACAGCTATTTGTAGTGGTATTTGCTGCATTCTTATGGGGATCTTTGCCAATTATCCTATTGCTTTAAGCGCAGGGATGGGAATGAATGCTTATCTTGCTTTTTCGATATGTGGTTCCTTGGGTTATTCTTTTTCTGAAGGATTGTTGCTCATATTTGCTTCGGGTATATTATTTTTGATCTTAACTTTAACTCCTTTGCGAGCAAAAATTATTACTGCAATGCCGAAGTCTTTGAAATATGCCATTAGCGCAGGACTAGGTGCATTTATTTGCTTTGTAGGATTACAAAACGGTGGAATTGTTCGATTAGATCCTTCAACGATTATTGCCTTGGGAGATTTATCCGATCCAACGGTTTTGCTTTCTCTATTTGGTGTGATTTTGGTTTTAATATTGATGCAATTCAAAGGAAAAATCGGAACATTTGCCATTGTTATTGCTATGGCAGCAACGGCTGTTCTTGGTTTAATTCTTGGTCTTTGTGGCGTGGCAAATATGCCGAAATTCACATGGAGTAATACTTTGGAAAATTTTAGTGCCTTCGGAAATAATTTCGGGAAATGTTTTTTACCTGAAAATTTTGAAATCTTTTTGAAACCGGAAAGTTATGCCATCATTTTTTCTTTAATCTTTGTTAATTTATTTGATACTACCGCAACACTCATTGCGGTTGGTAAAAAAGTAGGATTTATTAATGAAAAAGGAGAATTGATAAACGGAAAGAAAGCGATGATTGCCGATAGCGTGGGAGCAATCATTTGTGCACCATTAGGAACGGCTACCGTGACAAGCTTTGCCGAGTCAACGGTAGGAGTAGAAAGTGGAGCAAAAACAGGTTTAAGCAGTATTACTGTAGGTATTTTGTTTTTATTATCTATGTTTTTGTATCCGGTGTTTTCTATTTTTGCAGGAGTGGAAAGCGGGTTAACTCCGATTACTTCTTTGGCACTGGTTTCGGTCGGATGTTTATTGTTTGGCAATTTGAAAGAAATTGATTGGGAAGATAAAATTGTGGTTATTACCTCTTTTTTAATGGTAATACTCATGGTTCTTTGTTATTCGATAAGTGATGGATTGGGGATTTCGATTATTGCTTATTGTGCTATGATGTTAGCGGCTAAACGCGGAAAAGAAGTACCTTATATACTTTATGGTATTGCTCTGTTTTTTGTTTTAAGTTATGTATTAAAGATTGTAATTTAAAACTTTAAATTAATTTTTTCTTTGTCATAATATATATATTTTAAAAGGAGGAAAAATGATGAATCCACAAAAAATTCTTACCATGCAGGATCTTTCTTGTGTGGGGCAATGTTCTCTTACGGTTGCACTACCAATTTTATCTTCTTATGGGATTGAAACAGCCGTTTTACCAACAGCCGTTTTATCCAATCATACTATGTTTCCAAGTTGGAGTTATCTGGATTTGACTCCGGAAATAGATTCTATTTTTCAGCATTGGGAGAAAAGCAATATTTCTTTTGATGCATTTCTTTTGGGATACTTGGGAAAAAAGAAATTAATCGATATAGCAATAAATTGTTTTCAAAAGTTTTCAAAGAAAAATGCCAAAATATTCTTAGATCCTGTTTTTGCGGATAATGGTAAACTTTATAGCGGCTTTACTTTAGATTATGTATATGAAATGCGACGCTTACTGAATTATGCGGATGTTCTTCTTCCTAATGTTACCGAGGCTTGTTTTTTAACCGGCGTGGATTACCAAAAAGATCATAATGAAGTATTTATTGAAAAAATAGGGAAAGAATTAAGAAAATATACAAAAGCCACGATTGTATTAACGGGTGTACAAAAGGAAAATAAAATCGGAGAATGGATTGATCAAAACGGGGAACAGATGTATCTGTGGCATGAACTTATTCCTGCTACAAGACATGGGACCGGAGATATTTTTTCTTCTGTTTTCACCGCAAATTTTTTGAAAGGACTTGAAGTAAAAGAATGTAGCAATCGCGCGGCTTCTTTTGTTGCAGATTGTCTGAAAATAACCGGAGAAGATCATTTTTACGGAGTATATTTTGAGAGTATTTTAGATAAACAAAGAAGAAAATAAAAATTGAAAATATTAAAAAGAATCAAATTTCGGATAGAAATTTGATTTTTATTTGTATCGAAATGTAGATAAATTAATACATTTATGTTAAAATTTGTCTAAGAATGAAAAA
>CANRDP010000043.1 GCA_947629415.1 uncultured Bacilli bacterium | reverse complement strand
ACTTATATCACATTATTTTATAGAATAAAAAATTCTTAATTGTTATAATTAGCGTATAACCCTTAATGATTTTTCTTAAGGGTAGGAAGTGCTGCAAGATGAAATTATTACCCTTTGTTAAATGGGCTGGTGGTAAACGCCAAATCATGAGTGAACTATTAAAATATGTTCCTAAATCTTTTAATTGTTACTTTGAACCTTTTGTTGGAGGTGGTGCTCTTCTTTTAGAGCTTGCTCCAAATAAAGCATTTATTTGTGATATCAATGAAGAATTACTTTGTGTTTATAAATGCTTGAAATGGAAGAAATATTATGAAGCTTTAAAAAAAGAATTAAAGCTTCATGAACTAAATCATTCAGAAACATATTTTTATGAAGTAAGAAATTGGGATCGTGATATTTCATTTAAAACTTTGCCAATTGAGAAAAAAGCTGCGCGAATGATTTACTTAAACAAAGCAGGCTTTAATGGGCTATATCGAGTTAATTCTCAAGGCTATTTTAATGTGCCTTTTGGCAAAAAAGAAAAAGTGCATATTTTTGATAAAGAAAATCTTGATGCATTACATGATTATTTTAATCACCATGCAATTTATCTAAGACGTGGTGATTTTACTTTAATTGTTTCTCATGTTCAAAAAGGAGATTTTATCTATTTTGATCCACCTTAT
Source organism: uncultured Bacilli bacterium (assembly GCA_947629415.1). Taxonomy (GTDB): domain Bacteria; phylum Bacillota_I; class Bacilli_A; order RFN20; family CAG-449; genus CANRPC01. The sequence goes on along the minus strand of CANRDP010000043.1, from coordinate 2,877 downwards.
GACACACTTGATGATAAAGATTCATTTACTTCTTATTCTAAAGAGCAATTTGGTAAGCAGGAACAAATTCGTCTTTTTCAATGCTTTGATAAATTAGCAAAACGTGGAGCCTTTGTGATGTTAAGTAATCATAACACCAAATTTATTAACGAATTATATAAAGACTATCATATCCATATAATTCATGCCAAAAGAATGATCAATTCCGATGCCACGAAGCGTGGAAACATTGAAGAAGTAATTATTACCAATTATGAATAAAATAGTGATATCATTTCCTTCATATACACTTTATCAAGATTCTTGTTTTAAAGTTTTAAAAAAATTAGGTAGTAAATCTATTGATTTTATTTTTGCAGATCCTCCTTATTTTTTAAGTGATGGAGGCATTACTTGTAAAAGTGGTAAAGTCTCTTCTGTGAATAAAGGAATTTGGGATCAACCTTTATCTTTGAAAGAGAAGATTTCTTTTTCCAAAAATTGGTTAAGAGAATGCCATCGTATTTTAAAAGATCAAGGTACTATCATGATTTCTGGCACTTTACATATCATTCATATCATCGGAGTGGCTCTTGAAGAAGTTGGATTTGAAATAATCAATAACATCACATGGATAAAGAAAAATCCCCCTCCAAATTTAGCATGCAAATGTTTTAAACATTCTAGTGAAACTATTCTTTGGGCAAAAAAGAAAGAAACAAAAAAATATATATTCAATTACCAGCTAATGAAGAAAATAAATCAAAATAAACAGATGTCTGATATTTGGATATTTGGTAGACCAAGAAAAAAAGAAATGATCTATGGGAAGCATCCTACCCAAAAGCCTTTAGATTTATTGGAACGAATAATTTTAGCCACGACAACTGAAAATGATTTAATTTTAGATCCTTTCATGGGAAGTGGAACAACAGGTGTGGCTTCATTAATGCAAAACCGAAAATTTATTGGGATAGAAATTGATCAAACTTATTTTGAAATAGCAAAAAAACGCTTGTTAGATGTAAAGGAGTAGTATATGAAAAGAGACTTTAACGAATGGTTATCACATTTCCAAAAATCCATTGCTTCATATGATTATTATATTGATTTTAATAAGGTATATAAAAATACCGAACAAATAAAAGTAGGACTTAATATCATGAATTCACTATTAGGTAGTAAAGACATTGAAAATGAATTTGAAAATTTGCTTAAAAGGTATCCTGAAATTTTAAAATGCATCCCTATTTTGATTGCTAAAAGAGAAATGGAAATTCCCATTAAAGATAAAAATTCTTTTTATGAATATCATTTTGATAGACAAAATTTAGAAATAGAGGATTATAAACGTTTTATGAAAAAAACAGGATTATTTGATTTAATAGCAAATCATTTAATTTCTAATCTTGTTGATTATGTTTTAGGCGTAGAAACAGGTTTAAATTCCAATGAACGTAAAAATCGTGGAGGACATTTAATGGAAGATCTTGTTGAATCGTTTATTCAAAAATCGGGGTTCCCATATTATAAAGAAATATATTTAAAAGATGTTCAAAATCTTTATAATATTGATTTACATATATTATCAAATAATGGAAAACTTGCTAAAAGATTTGATTTTGTTGTAAAAGGAAAAACATCAATTTACGCTATTGAAACAAATTTCTATGCCAGTGGAGGTTCTAAACTTAATGAAACTGCAAGAAGCTACAAAGAACTTGCGTTTGAATCAAAAAATATTCCAAATTTCCATTTTGTGTGGATTACGGATGGTGCAGGATGGTATATGGCAAAAAATAATCTTGAGGATACTTTTGACGTTTTAGAACATCTTTATAACATCCATGATTTGGAAAATAATATCCTTGACGATCTCTTTAAAGAAAAAGTGATCAATTCATAGAAGTTTGTCATATTTTGATCTAAACTATAGGAGATAGGATCTTCTATGGAACAATACTTCAAATCATTGTTAGACAAATTAGAAGTAGTACAAATTAATATACTAGATGCATATATTGCTTTTTTAGTACATTGGAAATACCCTAATTTAACGGATAATGACTTTGAAAGCTATTGTTTAGAAGTTAAAGATAAATATTTAAAATCTGAAACAAATGATATTGAATCACTGGTGTAATTTTTTAATTAAAATTCATTACATTAAGAATAACGTTGGATTATTAAAGCTAATGTATATCGTGCTTTGTTATATATTTAGCTAACGTTAAACGATTTACATGTAATATTTTTGCTATTTTAGTTTTAGAAATATGCTGATGCAATAATTCTTTTATTTTCTCCTCTTTCCCATATAATTTAAAGTTCTTTGGATTACTACTTCCTTTAGGCCTACCCAAAATGACACCTTCCTCTTTTTTTCTTTTTAATGCTTCAGTAGTTCTTTGAGATATTAGATTTCTTTCAATTTCTGCAGATAACCCGAAAGCAAATGCTAAAACTTTTGATTGTATATCATCACCTAATCTATAGTTATCCTTTATTGTCCATACTCTAGCTTCCTTACTCATACAAATATTTAAAATATCCATAATCATAAATAAACTCCTTCCTAATCGAGACAATTCGCTACAGATAATTAAATCTTCTTTACGAATTTTCTTTAAAATCTTACCCAATTTTCTCTTATCGTAATTTTTAGTACCACTAATAGTTTCTTCTATCCAATCATCGATTTTAATTCCCTCTCTTTCACAAAAGTTTGTTATTTCAAATCTTTGATTTTCAACTGTTTGCTTATCACTACTAACTCTAATGTAGCCGTATATCATTTTAATGTCCTCCTTGAAAATTAAAAATGAGCGATTTTGTTAAACATAAAGCCATAGAGATAAAGTTTACAAGAAATCAACCATGGATCATATTAACAAAAAT
>CANRDP010000042.1 GCA_947629415.1 uncultured Bacilli bacterium | reverse complement strand
AAAATTAACAAACTGCCACAAAAGTGCTATAAAAAGAAAAAACGTCCTATTATTTTAATAATAGAACGAGATAATCTTTTTGGTGGGATCTGTGGGACTCGAACCCATAAGCCGTTAAGCATTAGAACCTGAATCTAACGTGTATACCAATTTCACCAAGATCCCAAGCACAACCGACTTTATCATATTTTTAAAAAAAAATCAATTATGCAATAAAATATCCAACATTAAACTGAAAGCAAGAATCAACCATAATAAATATGGAACATAATAATATGCATATTTTTTCTTTTTATTTAAAGTTTTTATGAACAAATAGAGAATCATAAAAAAGAGAACTGCAACATCTATTGTTGCAAGTAGATGTTGATGCATGGTAAATAAAATTGGTGAAAATAATAAATTAATTACAAGGCTCAACCAATATATAACCATAGTTCTTTTATCCGTTGGATAATCACGCGAATAAAAATATGCCCAAAGTCCCATGAAAATATATAGTATAGACCACACGATGGGAAATACAACTTGTGGAACAACAATTTTTCTATTTAAAGTATCTAAATAGGAAAAATCATCACGAATTACAAAACTGATAATTCCAGAAAAAATTAGAGGTATAGCAAGATAAAACACAAGATTAAAATTTTTTTTCTTATTCATGTTTTTATTTTATGTTGTATCTTTCCTAATTATGTGAATTTTTAACTTTCTTCTTTCTTTTCGTCAAAAAATTTGTGTTTCCCTAATAAAAAAAATTCCTATCAAAACATCAGGAATTTTTTTCATTTCTTTATCAAATCAATATTTTTCTAATATATTATTGTTTTACCGCTTTTTCTTCTTGATAAGCCTTTAAAACGGCCCTTGCTAATTGATCCGCGCAAGAAGTTCCTTTCATACCACAAATAATACCGGAAATCTTTTTTTCAATATCCTCTACAGTTAATCCTTCAACCAAACGTGGAAGAGCCTGTAAATTCCCGGGACATCCTCCTCCTAAAAATTTTACATTTGTCACGACATTTCCATTCAGTTCAAAACGAATTTCTTTTGAACAAGTATTTTTTGTTTTAAATGTGTATTCCATATTATAATAACTCCTTAATATATTTATCTATTTTTTCCGGTTTTGTTGTCGGAGCAAAACGTGCTACAACTTCTCCATTACGATTTATCAAAAATTTTGTGAAATTCCATTTAATTTTATTTCCAAGTTTTCCCTTTTTTTGTTCTTTTAAATATTTATAAAGAGGTATGGTATTTTCTCCGTTCACATCAATTTTTTCAAATTGTTTAAATTTAATACCGAACTTTATATCACAAAAAGAAGCTATTTCTTCTGCATTTCCCGGTGCTTGATGACCAAATTGATTACATGGAAAATCTAAGATTTCAAAGCCATCCTTCTGATATTTTTCGTATAAATCTTGTAATCCGCTATATTGTGGTGTGAACCCACATCTTGTTGCGGTATTGACGATCAAAAGTATCTTTCCTTTATATATTTCTAACGATATTTCTTTTCCTTTATTATCTTTTACTTTAAAATCGTAAATTGTCATTTTTTTCTCCTTTAGTAGTAACAATTATATTGTATACAATTTAACAAAAATTCCAAACAATTATTCACTTTTTTGAATAGCACCCACAATTTGATGTGGTTCATAAAGTTCTTCTAAAGAACGAATCTCTTCATCGGTTAATTTTAAATTCATCGCTTGTATTGCATCTTCAAAATGATGCCACGAAGTTGCACCAACAATAGGAGAGGTGACTTTTTTACTATATAACCAAGCCAAAGCAATTTGAGCCATGGATCTTTGATATTTTTGAGCCATTTGTTCTACTCTTTTTATAATTTCCAAATCATTTTCTTTTGCCTGATCGTATTTATTTTTTAATACTTTATCCGTTTTGGAACGTAATGAATTCGATTCCCAAGCAGGATGTGTCAAATGACCTCCCGCTAAAGGACTATAAGGAATTAATGACACACCATATTGTTGACATATAGGGATTAATTCTCTTTCATCTTCTCGATACAAAAGATTATAATGATTTTGCATCGTTTGAAATGTTGCCCAATGATTTTTTTGAGCAACGATTTGCATATTTTGGAATTGATAGCCAAACATTGCCGACGCTCCGATGGCCCTCACTTTCCCGGATTGTATCAAAAAATTCAATGTTTCCATTGTCTCTTCTATTGGTGTATGGTAATCAAATCGATGAATTTGATATAAATCCAAATATGATGTTTGCAATCGGGATAAAGTTCCTTCGATTTCTCTCAAAATAGCCTCTTTTGATAGTTTTCCTTCATTAAAATAAACTTTTGAAGCAAGTACCAATTTATCTCGTGGAATTCCTAATCTTTTGATAGCATTCCCGATATAAATTTCACTTGTACCATTGGAATAAGAATTTGCCGTATCAATAAAATTAATTCCACTATCATAAGCCTTCTCAATTATTTCTGTTGTAGAATCCTGATTCAAAGTCCAAGGATGAAATTGTTCCGAAGCTTGACCAAAAGACATTCCTCCGATACAAATTTTGGATACCCGGATATTTGTCGTTCCCAAAAAAGCATATTCCATAAATGTTTTCTCCTTCTTTTTTTATTTTAACTTACCATAAATTTAAAATCACGAATATATGAAAATTTCTATATACTTTTGAAAACTATCGTTTTACAAAAAATTTCTTGAAAAAAGAAAAAGGCTTGATTTCTTTTAAAAAAATATATAGTATTGATTACGTATCCGCCGTCTTAGCTCAACTGGCAGAGCAATCGATTTGTAATCGATAGGTTGTTGGTTCGATTCCGATAGACGGCACCATTAAAAAAATGCCTAAATATAGGCTTTTTTTATTTTAAAAAATAAAATTTAGAAGGAATTATCAAAATTCCTTTTTTTTATCTATTTTTCATAATGAACCTAGCCTGACATCCATCCTTTTCACCACCTCCTTATCAGGTGTTTCATAACGATGAAACAAAAATAAATTTTAGGAGGTGAAAAGAATGAAGGTCAATAAAAAAATGAAAAGAGTGCTAGAACTCGTACTTCTAACACTCCAAGTAATAAAAGCTATTATCGAAATAATAGCAACCTTATTATAAAGAAAAAATTGAACAAAATTCAATATTTCTTTTAAAAAATCGGGTTACCCCGATTAGTGACGCTTTCGCGAACGTCTTGACAAAGTCTTTGTTTGTCTTAGTTACCAGCAATCATGCGCTATATTGTAACTACTAATATATTTAGCACCATATCTTAAGGATGTCAATAAAAAAAATTATCAAAATATTTCAATATAACAATTAACTATCTTTTAGAAAAAGGACTAAAACGCATATTTATAATATTTTAAAAAATAAAAACCATCATTGGAAAATTATGTATTTTTCATGATCAGTTTTCGCAAATGATGAAAACCGATGGCACCTAAAGAATTTCCCAAAAAAATAATCAAAATATTACCAAAAGACTGAAGATTCCCGTTTTTAGGATTTAGCACTATAAAATTTAGGAAAAAGAAATATTTTTGATAAATTACTTATTTATAAATAA
>CANRDP010000041.1 GCA_947629415.1 uncultured Bacilli bacterium | reverse complement strand
AAAAACGAAACAAGTTAAGAAATTGTTTTAAAGGAGAAACAATATACCAGAAATGGACCCTTCGCTTATATCGATAATACTTATCATCATTTTAGTTATTTTATCGGCATTCTTTTCTTCTTGTGAGACTGCCTACACATCTGCAAATAAAATTCGATTAAAAACTTTAGCAGATGACGGAAACAAAAAAGCCGGAAAAATTTTAAATTTAATGGAAAATTATGATCGTTTTATTTCAACGGTCTTAATAGGTAATAACATTGTTAATATTCTTTCAACCTCATTATCTACGGTTCTTTTTGTACATTTGGTAATTACCAATGGCTGGGGAGATGATAGTTTAGGTACCACCCTTGCTACCATTATTATGACGGTTGTTATTTTGATTTTCGGTGAATTCATCCCGAAAGGATTGGCCAAAAATTTCCCGGAATTTTTTTCCATGCTCTATTATCCGATTATTAAATTTTTAACTTATTTATTTCTTCCTATCAGTTTTCTCTTGGAAGGCATTCAGAAATTGTTTATGAAAATTTTACATAAAAAAAGTGAGTCGGAAACGATCACCGAGGATGAATTATTGACGATTATTGATGAAATTGAAGAAGAAAATAAAATCAAACCATATGAAAAAGATTTAATCTCCTGCGCTATCAAATTCGATGATATCGAAGTGAAAGATTTAATTACTCCGAGAAATAAAATTACTGCCATTGAAGAAAATTACTCTGTGGAAAAAATACATAATGTTTTTAAAGAATCAAAGTATTCTCGCTTACCTATTTATAAAGATACCACCGATAACATCATCGGTATTCTGAACGAAAAAGATTTTTATCAGGTGCTAATGGATAAAAAAGAGGCCTTCCAAATTCGTGAAGTTATGCAGCCGGTACATTTTTTCCATGATGATGCCAAAATTTCTATTGTTTTCCATCAATTCAAAGAAGGAAAATTCCATATGGGTGTTGTTTTGGATGCTTATGATGGTACGCTTGGAATAATCACTTTGGAAGATGTTTTGGAGGCTTTGGTCGGTGAAATTTTTGATGAAACCGATGAAATTTTTGATGAAACAAGAGAAGTACAAGATGGTGAATACATTACATCTGGAAAAACCATTCTTTATGATGTTTTTGAAACAATGGGAATCGAAATCAATAATGAAGATATGAAAAATCAAAGTGTAAATTCTTGGATTAGTGAAAAGTTAGGAAAACTTCCGAATTCCGGTGATAATTTCCTTTTTGAAGATAAAGATGAATGGAGAGTCACTGTTTTATCCTCTTCAAAAAAAGGTGCGATTTCGGTACGTTTTGAAAGGATTTAACCATGCGTCCTTTAGCGGATGAATATCGTCCCAGCGAATTAAAAGAAGTTGTCGGTCAAAAACACCTTTTATCTACCAATGGTGTGTTAACAAAAATTATTCAATCCGGGCAAATTCCGAATATGATTTTTTATGGACCATCCGGGACAGGAAAAACAACGGTTGCACGAATTATTGCCACCAAAGTTCATAAGCGTTTTTACGCTTTAAATGCCACGACTGCAGGAACAAGAGATATCAAAGAAATCTTAAACAGTTTGCAAGAATTGGAAAATTCTTCCGGCGTTCTTTTATATTTGGATGAAATACAATATTTTTCCAAGAAACAACAGCAATCTCTTTTGGAATGTATTGAAGACGGAAGTGTTACTTTAATCGCTTCCACAACAGAAAATCCCTATTTTTATGTTTACAATGCCATCCTCTCCCGATGTTTAATTTTTGAATTTAAACCGGTTCCTTTTCAAGAAATAGAAAAACATCTTTTCAATACCATTAAAAAGATTGAAGAAAAGGAACATGTTCATTTTCAAATCGAAGACGGCGTTTTAAAATCACTTGCTTCTTATGCCGGCGGAGATGTAAGAAAAGCAATGAATTTTCTCAATGCTTTGATTTTATCCTCCGATTTTGTTCAAGGAACTTATGAATTAACAAAAGCATCTAGTGATGCCATCGCTTCTTTGCAAGGACAACATTACGATCGAGATGGCGATGAACACTATGATACCTTGTCTGCTTTTCAAAAATCCATTCGCGGAAGTGATCCCGATGCGGGAATATTTTATTTGGCAAAACTTCTGGCAGCAGGCGATTTATTATCTCCGATCCGAAGATTATTGGTCATTGCCTGTGAAGATATCGGCTTAGCTCATCCTTCTGCGATTAGCATTGTAAAAGCCTGTTGTGACAGTGCTCTTCAATTAGGACTTCCGGAAGCACGTATTCCTTTAGCGGAAGCCGTAATTTTCCTAGCAACTGCACCAAAATCCAATAGCGCGGTTATAGCGATAGATCAAGCTATGGAGGATGTGGCTAACGGAAAAGGAACCAATATTCCTTTGCATCTAAAAGATTCTCACTATGAGGGCAGTAAATCTCTTGGAAGAGGATTAACGTATCAATATCCTCATAGTTATCCTCGACATTATATTGCACAACAATATATTCCCGACGATTTATTGAATCAAAAATATTATGTTTATCAGGAAAATAAACTAGAACAGCTTGCCAAAAAGTATTGGGATCAAATTAAAGAAGAAATTAAAAAATGAGTCACTTATTATTGATAACCGGAGATCTTGCTACAGGTAAAAGTACTTTTGCCAAATTGCTTTCGCAAAATTTTTCGATACCTTATTTTGATAAAGATTCCATAAAAGAACGATTGGGTGATACCATCGGTTTTAAAAATCGCGCAGAAAATTTAAAACTTTCTCAGGCATCTTTTCAATTTATGAAACTATGTTTTCTGCGCTTTCAAGAGCAAAATAAGGATATTATTTTAGAAGCAAATTTTCGAAAAAGCGAATTGACGGAGCTTAAATCTTTGATAAGAAAAGAAGATTCGGCATATCTTTTTGTCTTAAGAGGGAAGGAAACTATTTTATACTCTCGTTTTCAAAAAAGATTAAAAGAAAACCGACATCCCGTTCACCAAATAAACGATTTTGAAACTTTGGATGGATTTAAAAAATACATATACTCGCAACGATATGACGACTACCCTTTTCCATATATAGTGATTGAGGCCGATGATTTTTCTTATCAAAAAAAAGAAGAATATTTGAATATCGTAAAAGATTTTTTTAAATAAATCATTTTCATTCTGAATAAATCAATAATCAAATCGGACAAAATAGATTCCTAATTTTCCAAAACCTTTTTTATGCTTTGCGTTGAAAGCATAAATACCAATTCGATGTCCAACCCAGTTTCCTTTCGTCAGTACAAAAGTATTACCAAATTTTTTTTCATTGACAAATATTTGTGCTCTTAAATTATGAACCGCGACATAAACATTACAAGTATTTTCATTGAATTCGCTACGGCAACCTTTTTCATCGATTTTTTCAATATACTTTTTTCCTTTTACATTTTTTATGGAAATTCCTGAATAGTCTTCCCCCATCATTAAAAGTCCGCCTTCATCTCCATCCTTCAGATTTTCAATGGCAAAACAAACTTTCATAACAAAATTTTTACATGGAATTTTTGTACTAATACAATTCTGAATTGATTTTTTTTGATACGTTTTTTGATAAATTGCATTTAAGAAAAAAAGATTCTTCTCTTTTTGATAACTATTTTTTCTGGGATTACAGGGATATTGAAATTCCAATGGAAAAGAACCATCTATAAAGAATTTCTTTTGTATCGGATATTTTTTTTCATCAAGATAAATTTCTCCTTCTTTTATCGGAGCACCTACTTGTCCTCTTATTTCCCCGGGAATAGGCCACCCATTTATCCATGTCACCGGTTGAAGATGTAAAATTCTTCCTAAACCTTCATCATCTTGAAAATGAAAGAAGACATATTTATCTTTTTTATATTCTACAAGAGCTCCTTGATGTGGGCCGTTAATCGTATCCGGGAATTCTTTTAAAATTACTTTGTATTCATAAGGTCCGAAAACCGAAGAAGCCTTCATAGCAATTTGATATCCGTGTTCTACTCCTCCTGCAGGAGCAAGAATCATGATTTTTTCCTGGTCATGGTAAAATTTTGGCCCTTCTATCGTAGGATTTTCTTTTGTTCCGTCATAGATGATTTTTAAAGGCGAAAGTACTTTTCTTAATTTCGAATCCACTTCAACCAAACCTAACTTTGAATTAAAGCCGATTCGCGATTTAATGAAAGCCACGACGAGATATGCCTTGTCTTTTATCCAAATCGGACAAGGATCTTCAATCCCTTTTGTTTTCCAAATTCTTCGCGGCTTTGACCAACTTTTCAAAGGATTTTTCGATTCCGACACATAAATTCCTTCATCCGGGAAAGGAACAACGACATAATAAATCCCATTATGCTCACGAATGGAAGGTGCCCAAATTCCATGACCTAAATGAACGGCACGATATTTTTTTGTGGGTAATCGATCGAAAATATATCGCACAAGTTTCCAGTGCACCAAATCTTCGCTATAGTACAAAGGTAATCCCGGTACAAAATGAAAAGAACTGGTGATCATGAGAAAACCTTTTTTATAGGGAAGAACATCCGGATCGCTGCAATCAAAAGAAAGAATAGGATTTTTATATTTCATTTTTTCAAAAAATCGCCTGCAGTCAGTATACCTAACAACGGTTCGTCTTTTTTTCCGTTTTCCGTTAAAAAGAGCATAACCAAGCGCTTTTCTCCTTTCTTCTTTACAAAATTTTCTCTTAAATCCATGATAGGCAAATTTGCATTTACAAACATAAATCTTTCGGAAGTATGTTCCATCAAACCACAATAAGGTAAAAAATCTCCGATTTTTGAATCCTGAGATATCGAAATATTTTCATGTTGTAATAAAAATGTATATAAAGTGGATTCTGAAAAAACTCCGATAACTTGTTTCTTTAAAAGAATCGGTGCATGAGAAATATAATGCATCGACATATAGCGGATAACTTCATGTACTTTATTTTCCGTAGTAACAAAATAAACATCTTTTAAAGGAACCATTTTATCTTTCGCTTTCACCGGAGTCAAAAGAATTTCGATTTCCTTTTTTAAGAAATCATTTACTTCGTCACTGACATAAAAAGCATCTTTGGCATTGATTTTTGCATCATGAATTAATGTATTTCGAATATTTCGAATATTTTCAAGGATAAAGCCTCTTTCTCTTATTTCTTCAAATGAAGAATGTTTTAAATGATCTTCATATCGTTTGACGCAAGATGTCGAACGATTATCCATATCATAATAATCTCTTAATAACATATCTAAGCGATTAAATAAAGTAATAAATATATCATTGTTATCTTGCATAGCTTTTCTCCTTTCCTTTAGCTCTATTATAAAAAA
>CANRDP010000040.1 GCA_947629415.1 uncultured Bacilli bacterium | reverse complement strand
AGAAATTTGATTTTTATTTGTATCGAAATGTAGATAAATTAATACATTTATGTTAAAATTTGTCTAAGAATGAAAAACCTATGGGTTCAGTAATACTTTATTTGAACTCGTAAGTTTGAGAGTAATGTAAAATAAGGCTCATCTTACCACAAGCCAAAAAAATGCTTAAAATTAAAGTTATAAAAAGATTGAAAATTTTCTTTAATTCATGAATTATCTGTGACTTTTAACTTAGTGATTTACGAATGAAAATTATTATTTTTTTATTTGTATTCAATATATTTTTTTCATATACTATTTTATGGAGTAGTTATGAAAGAAGAAGAGAAAACTGAAAATCGTATTTTTGCAAAAGGTATGTGTTTTTCAAAAATTTTTTGGATTTTTATGATTGGCAGTTTTTTTGGCTGTATTTACGAAGTAATTCTTTCTCGATTTCAAACCGGTCATTTTGAATCCAGAGCAGGTGTAGTTTTTGGCCCTTTTAATCCGGTTTATGGATTAGGACTTGTAATTATTGTTTTGTTTTTGTATCGTTTGCAAAATCCATTTTTGCAAATTTTTGTCGGAACAGTAGTTGGTGGTTTAACCGAATATATTATTTGGTTTTTGCAACGTGTTCTTTTTTTATCTGAAAGTTGGAATTATAAGACACCATTTGTACATGATGGTCGTCCGATTTTATCTTTTCTTTTTTGGGGAGGAACTTCTTTCTTTCATGCTCTTTTTTGGGGATTGGCCGGTTTTATTGTTATTCGATTCTTTTATCCGAAAATTGATTCTGCCATCGAACAAATTCCTTACAAAGCAGGGAAAATATTAACGATTATATTTACTGTTTTTATGATTGTGAATATTCTTTTAACAGCTGTTGCCATTGTAAGACAAAATGAGCGGCATTATTGTAGCATCGAAACAAATACATGTGTAGAAAAAAGTGATTTTGAAAAATCCATAGATTCCATAATTGATGGAGTTTTCAGTGATGAATATCTTTCTTTTGTATTTCCGAATATGGATCAAGATCCAAAAAATGAAAAAAAAATATAAAAATATGTGACAGAAAGCTTAGTTTAATGTAAAATAAAAATCGCTCTGGAGAAATACCCAAGTGGTTGAAGGGGATGGTCTTGAAAACCGTTAGGGGATGCAAGTCCCGCTAGAGTTCGAATCTCTATTTCTCCGCCATATTGAATGCACCAGATGGATACAATGTTATCCATCTGTTTTTTATCTTTAACTTTTTATAATATTATCAAGCTTATTTTTAAATAAACTTTGCTTATTAAAAGAAAAATTTTTATTTTTCTTTTGTTTCGTGATAACTTTTTTCCGTATTGACACTCCAAAGAGAGGATTTGTCTTTATTTCCTTGTTTGATAAGTTCACAAGCAACCATTGCAGTTACCATGGAATGGTCCATATTATTATAACGATGCTGACCATTACGACCAACGCAATAAAGATTATCAATAGTGTCCAAATAATTTTTTACTTTGTCAAATTCTTGATAGGTTCCAAAATATGCCGGATATGCCTTTTTTACTTTGATTCTTGTGGCATCCAAGACATCTTTTTCATCTTCGATGATATCGATTTTCTTTAATTCATTAACAGCAAATTTTATAAAATCTTCATCCGAGGAATTCCACATATCATCACCTTCGGTGCAAAAATATTCTAGACCTATCCAAATTTTATGTTCAAAATCTTCCACCATATAAGGTGACCAGTTGTTGAATACTTGAATTCGTCCTAATTTTACATCACGTTCTTGAACATAAATCCAACAATCGGGAACAATATTATTGAATGTTTTCATCTTCGTTTCGTTTTTAATTTTTAATTTATCTAATAGTAATCCCACGGTAATGAAATCTCGATAGGGAAGTTGCGTAGCAATATGATAAACTTCATCGGAACAATTTTCTTTTCCGATGCTTTCAATGAGATCTTTTATTGGCATAGAGGAAATAAAAGCATCTCCTTCAAAAGTTTTTCTTTCTCCGTTTATGCATGCTTCCACAGCTTTAATTTTATTATCTTCAAGAAGAATTTTATCCACTTTGGCATTTAAAAGAATGGTTCCACCCTTTTTTTGGATTTCATCCGCCATGATTTCATAAAGTTGACCCGGACCTTTTTTCGGATAAAGGAATTGCTCGATTAACGAAGTTTCCTGCTTTTTTGAATTTCGCACAAATGGTTTTTTCAAAACATTCCATATCGCTTTGGATAAAGATAAACCTTTGACTCGTTGTGCTCCCCAGTCCGCGGAAATATTTCGGGGGTGAACTCCCCATAATTTTTCGGTGTAATCTTCAAAAAACATTTGATATAAAGGTTTTCCGAAACGATTAATATAAAAGTTTTCCAAAGAATCTTCTTTTCGTTTGTGAAAAACAGATCCCATATAGCCAAATCCGGCTTTCATTGTTCTCCGAAATCCCATATTCTTAAAAGTACGGAATTTTAAAGAAATCGGGTAGTCGAAAAATTTTCGTAAATAAAAAATTCTGGAAACTCTTTTTCTTAACAACATAACTCGTTCTTCTTTTTCAGGATTTGGTCCTCCGGAAGAAAGTTCTTTATGGATATCTAGTGCAATATCATCTTTGGATGGAGAACCTTGAATCGGCATAAGTTCTTTCCATAAGTCGGTAACTCGTTCGTCTTTGGAAAAAAAGCGATGACCTCCAATATCCATTCGATTTCCATGATAGGTTGCCGTCCTTGAAATACCACCGATAAAATCGGATTCTTCCAAAATAATCGGATCGTAATCTTTTTCTTTTAATAATTCATATGCAGCGGTCAATCCTGCGGGACCGGCACCGATGATAATGATTTTCTTTTTCATAATTCATCCATCCTTATTTTTAATTTTAACACGAAAAATCGGTTAGAGTAAAAAGACTGACTTTTGTCAGTCTTTTCTTATTTTTTTTGAAAATCGGATGCCCAATCGTAATAACAGAAACGATTGAATTGTTCATATTCATCGACACCATAACCCATTTTGATACCGACACAATCGCCATTCTCATAACGGGCAATACATGGAGTCGAAATAGGATCATCCGCGGAAGGATCGATGGTGGCATCCCCTTTGAATTCCGTAGGCATTTCATAATTCCAAACATCATATAAATCATAAGTTTCAATATGATCGGCAATATCTTTCAATTCGGAATTTTCCACTTTTCCTTCGGTAAATTCATCTTCTGCGATATCGAGGACGGCAATTTGATAATCTCTTCCATCAATAGAATCACTATGATCATCTGCGAAAAAGCTTTCCAATGGTTTTTGGGCATTAACGCATTGTTCGCAAGTTTCATTTTTTTCTTTGATATAAATAACTAAAAGTACGGTGTTATCCTTTCCGTTTGTATCTTCTATTTTTTCAATCAAAGTATCATAATCGACTTTATGGTCACTATAAAAGGTCGATGTTGTTTCGACTTGAGTAATTTCGGTAATCCAATTTGAAATCGGTCGGATGGACATAATTAAAGCAAAAATAGCACTCACAATAAGTAATGGTTGAACCCATGCCGTATTTTTAATCCAGTTCCAAATTCCTTTAAAAAATCTTCCGATGGCTGAGAGTATTTTTTTCATAAATTTCCTCCATATAAAAACGTAAAAATACGATGATTTCTAAATGTAACGCTACTATCATAGCATTTCACCCTTTTATTTTCAATAAAGAAATGTTATTTTTTGTTTTCCTTTTGAAAAGAAAAAGGTTCCATCTATCTTCCTTTTTCCCTTCTTATTTTCAAAAGAAAAGTAAAAGTTTTTTTCCGTAATCTTTTTGCTAGACTATTTTTGATTATTTGCTAAAATAGTAGGTGATTTTAAGAGAGGATTACTCTATGAATGTAATAACAAAGCATTTTGAAAGTGTTAAGGAATATTTTGAAGAACATACCAAATTGAGAATGGCTTTAAAAGATATTGCTACTTTTATAGGTTCTCTTATTTCGGCATTTTTGTTTGCTTATGGTTTCCGTTCTTTTGTTGCACCGAGTATTATTAATGAAGAAACAGGTGTTCTCGTCACTCCTTTAATATCCGGGGGAGTATCCGGATTATCGCAGGTGGTTATCAAGTTACTTGAAGTTTTGGGAGTAGCCTTTACTCCAGATCAACACAATTTGATGCAATCCATCTTATATTTTGTCATTAATGTTCCACTTTTTATTTTGGCATTTTTTAAAATCGGGAAACGATTTGCCATTTTTTCGATGATTAATGTCGGTTTGGTATCGCTATTGATTAGTGTGATTCCTACGGATTGGACGACTATTGTTTTGATTCCGGATAATTATCTTGCCCGTGCTTTATTTGCCGGATTATTGACCGGTTTATCCACTTCTTTGGCTGTACGATTAAATCATTCCGGTGGTGGAATTGATATTATTTCTATTTTTATTTCTTCCAAAACACATACTTCTATGGGCAAATATTCTTTATGTGTGAATACTTTGATCATTCTTTCTTTTACTTTTTTATCGGATTTCCGTACTTATGCGGTGACGGCTTTATATACCATTGTGTATCTTTTTACTTCGGCGAAAGTCATCGATGCTTTTTGCTTGCGAAATAAAAAATTACAATTGCAAATTATCACGACAATGGAGACAATGTCTCAGATTTTGATTACGAATTTACCGCATGGATGTACTGTGGTCGATGCCAAAGGGGCGTATCATGGAAATCCCAAAAAAATTATCTATATGGATATTGCTATCGGGGAAATAAAAAATACCATGCGAATTATTAAAAAAATTGATCCGGATGCTTTTGTCTCCGTTTTACAAGTGCATAATGTTTATGGGAAATTTTATTTACCCCCATTGAAATAGAAAGAAACGAGGAAGAATATGAATAACAAAGATTTAGCGGAATTGATTTTTCCGGAAGTAAAAGAAACAATTGAAGATTTAGAAAAAAGATATCCCAAAAGAAATTTAAAGGCCGGTGCGGAAGTCACAAGATTTGCTCCTTCTCCGACCGGATTTTTGCATACCGGATCTTTATTTACGTGTCTTGTAGATATGAAAGTCGCAAAACAATCCGGAGGTATTTTTTATACGCGTTTGGAAGACACGGATTCCAAAAGAGAAATCGAAGGTTCCGGGAAAGAATTATTAGAGCAACTCAAATGTTTTGATGTTCTTCCGGATGAAGGATATTTCGGGGATTTTGAAAAAGGTGATTATGGCCCTTATACGCAATCCTTGCGTGCCGATATCTATCGTGTGGTAATCAAAGAATGTATTGCCCGAGGTAGAGCATATCCTTGTTTTTGTTCGAAAGAAGAATTAGATGCATTGCGACTTACTCAGGAAAAAAATCATGTTATTCCCGGATATTATCGTCAATATGCTCGATGCCGTAATTTAAGTGCAGATGAAGCGTATCAAAAAATTAAAAACGGAGAGCCTTATGTCATTCGTTTCCGTTCGGAAGGATATCACGAAAGAAAAATAGAAGCGGATGATTTGGTTCGCGGCCATTTGCTTTTGTCGGAAAATGACCAAGATATCGTTATTTATAAATCGGATGGATTACCTACATATCATTTTGCCCATTTGGTGGATGATCATTTTATGCGTACAACGATTGTCATCCGTGGGGAAGAATGGCTTTCTTCTCTTCCCATTCATTTGGAATTATTTCAGGCAATGAATTGGGAAGCACCAAAATATGCGCATCTTCCCGTTATTATGAAGTTAGATAACGGAAATCGCAGAAAATTATCAAAAAGAAAAGATGCCGAAGCGGCGATTTCTTCTTTTTTGAAGGAAGGTTATCCCAAAGAAGCGATTTTGGAATATTTGCTCACGATTGCAAATAGCAATTATGAAGAGTGGCATAGTCAAAATAAAGAAAAGAATTCTTCCGATTTCCTTTTTTCTTTTGATAAAATGTCTTTGGACGGAGCATTATTTGATTTATCCAAATTACAAAATATTTCCAAAGAATTACTTGCAAAAAAGACCAAAGAAGAAATTTACGAAGATACTTTGAGTTATGCACAAAAAAATGATAAAAAATTAGAGGAAATTCTTTTAAAAGATCCTTCTTATTTCAAAGAAATCGTGAACATTGAACGAGAAAAAGAAAATCCGCGAAAAGATTATGTAAAGTATTCGGAAATTTTTGAAAAAAATGCTTTTTTCTATAAAGAAGAATATGAAAAACTATTAAAAGAAAAGCCTTTACCTTTTAATCCGTTTTTTTCCAAAGAATTGCGTGACAAGATTTTAAAAGAATTTGTCTTGACGTTAAATTATGATGTGGATGAACAAACCTGGTTTGCTTCTTTAAAAGCTCTCGGAGTAAAATACGGATTCGCGGAAAACGGAAAAATATATAAGGCAAACAAAGATTCCTATATCGGTCAAGTAGGCGATGTGGCGGAAATGATTCGTATTGCTTTAACCACTTCCAAGCAATCACCGAATTTATATTATGTTTTGAAGGTTCTCGGAAAAGAAGAGGTGTGCCGTAGAATCTCAATTATACTTGAAAATTATTAAAAAACGTGGTTTAATTAACCACGTGACTTGGCCAGTTGGTGAAACGGTTGAACACATCGCCCTCTCAAGGCGACATACACGGGTTCGAATCCCGTACTGGTCACCAAAAAAAATTCTGACCGATATCGATTTATTCGGATATCGGTTTTTTCTTAAAAAAACTTTTTTGGGAAAGATGTACTATTTCGAAAAATTTTTTTATAATAGAGCTAAAGGAAAGGAGAAAAGCTATGCAAGATAACAATGATATATTTATTACTTTATTTAATCG
>CANRDP010000039.1 GCA_947629415.1 uncultured Bacilli bacterium | reverse complement strand
AAAAAGATGAGGATTATTTTATTTTTTTAAGAGAAAATCCCATTTGGCATAAAAAATTATCCAGAAATCCGGAAGAATTTTCTTCTTTCATCGAGGAATATAAATTAAAAAGAAGAAAGCGATTTGTCGATCGTATGGAAGACTTATCTATGATGGTAACCTTAGCAAAAGAATTGATGTAATTTCACGCATCCATGAAATAAAAATTGCATTTATAAATAAAGCAAAGTATGCTAAACTAAAAGTGGTGAATGGAATGGATACCTATTCTGAAAAATTAATTCAAATGGCAAAAGAAATTCTTGATATGCAAGAGCGGAAAGAGCTGAAAAGCATTGAAGATGCAATTTATTCATCGGATGAAAGTTTAAAAAAAATAATTGCATTTCAAAAATGCCAAGAAGCTTATTTTCAAGCACTGGAATATTCCATTGAAAAAAAAGAAGAATGTAAAAATCAATTGATTCATTCAAAAAAAATTATGGATGATGACATCTTGATAAAAAAATATAATGAACTTTATGAAATTGTCACAGAACCGACACTATATCTAGAAAAAGAATTACATAAAATTTTAGGTGGAAGAGGAAAATGTTAAGAATTATCGCAGGTAAATATCGTTCCTTACGAATTGATTCCCCGGATGCAAATATCACAAGGCCCACTCAAGACCGTGTACGCGAGGCTATTATGTCTGCTTTATACGAGCAAATGGAAAATGCACGTGTTTTAGATCTTTTCGCCGGATCCGGAGCTCTTGGAATCGAGGCTTTATCCCGAGGAGCTTCTTTTTGTTTTTTTTGCGACCATTCGAAAAAGGCAATTCAGGTTATCAAAAAAAATTTAAATAAAATAAAAGAAGAGCATGCAAAACTTTTTTTCGGGGATTATGAAAAAGCATTGGAACAATTATATAAAGAAAAAGAAAAATTTGATATCGTTTTTCTTGATCCTCCGTATCGTTTAAGAGATGCTTACAAAAAATCCCGAGAATTGTTGATAAAATATAATTTATTATCCGATAAAGCCATTCTTATTGAAGAATCCAATGAAAAATTACAAGGAAATTATGGTCAAAGTAAAGACTATCAATATGGTATCGTTCATGTTAGAATAACAAGAGAGGTAGTTTTATGAAAATTGCACTTTACCCGGGAAGTTTTGATCCGGTGACAAATGGCCATTTGGATATATTAAAAAGAGCCTTGACCATCTTTGATAAAGTTTATGTTTGTGTCGCGGATAATCCTATAAAACACACAACATTTTCAGTTCAGGAAAGAGTTATCATGCTGAAAGAAAGTACCAGGCAATTTGAAAATGTCGAAATTATTTCTACCGATGATTTGGTCGTGAAAAAGGCAAAAGAATTAAAAGCAAATGCTGTGGTAAGAGGTTTACGTGCTGTGACGGATTTTGAATTTGAATTTCAACTTGCCGCGGCAAATAATTTTATTGATCCCGATATCGAAATGGTATTTTTAATGTCTTCCCCCGGCTTGGGATTCATTTCTTCTTCTTCCATAAAAGAAATGTCCATGCATTCCGTGGATATTTCTTCTTTGGTTCCTCCGGTGGTACTTTCCTATTTAAAAAAGAAATAACAAGGAAAGAAGAAGATTACAAAAAGTGATGAGAAATCGCATTTTTATATGTGAAGAAATCGGATAATCTTTATCCAAAATTACCAACTGAAAAAATACGGAAATTGATGTAAAACTCAATAAAAGAGTTAAAAAGAAATATCGTTGGAAAAAAGGTAATTGATGAACATAAAATCCGGAATAAGAAAATTCTATCCACATCGTCAAAGGAGATATTCTTTCATAGATACCCGGAAAAAAAGCAAAGAAATAATTCCAAAGTAAAGTAGTAGAAAAAATAAGAAAAAAAGTTTTACCGGAAGAAAGTATTGCTTTGTTTAAACTCGATCGATTTAAAGTGGGACAAAGATAGGATTCGTTTCTTATTTCTTTCTTGCGAAAACAAAAATAAAGAAAAAATTCTCCAAGATACAATAGAAAAAAAAGTATCCCATCTTTTTCTGTGGTTTGATGATAAAGAAGCAATGAACTTAAATAAGAGAAAGATACTCCTCCAAAACAACAAAGCAGAAGATCTTTTCTTTCTTTAGAGATCAAATGCATTTTTTGGCAACGATTTAAAAAAGGAAGTGCCGAAGGACAACCTAAAATACCGGTTAAAAAAATCAAAAAAATTTCTCCTATTTTTGAATTTTTTTCTACGATTTTCGAAAGTAATCCCGAAGATAAAAATAATTCGCTTAAAAGAAGCATTGGAAACAAACTGGGAAAAACATGTTGTAGAAAAGTTTGCGTGATATCCGCAGTTAGTTGCGTAACATTTTGATAAAAAAGAAAACAATAAAAGAAAAAGAAAAAATAAAGTAAAATCCATATTTTTTTCATAGTAAAACATATGAAAAAAAGAAATAGCCTCATGCTATTTCTTATTCATTTTCCCATAAAACAATGGATTTTTTTTCTCTTGTTTTTTTCATGTCGATAATTCGTTGATTCTTTGATCCTTTAAAGGTCAAATCCGGATCTTTTAGTTCTAAGATAAATCGACCATCAATTAAAACATCGATTTGATTTAAGAATTCTTCCGTAACCGGATCTTGACGCTTTAAAAGTTCTTCATACGTATATCCGGTATAACACCAAAAATCAAAATTCGGTTTTATTTTTTTTACTTCATACAGAAAATCAAGTACTTCGGCTATATTTTCTGGACATAAAGGTTCTCCTCCGGAAAAGGTCAAACCGCGCAAAATAGAATTTTCTTGAATGCGTTGCAGCAAATTTTTTTTATCTATCGGTTCACCATAAGTAAAAGATTGTGCTTTTTCATTATGGCATCCTGGACAATGATGAGGACAACCCGACACAAAAAGTACGGCTCGCCACCCTACACCATTGGAAATACTTTCATCATAAAATCCCGCAATATTCATTCCGATTCTTTACCACAACATTCATCATGCGTAACTCGATCATGAAGTTCCGCAAGCTTTGCGGAATTCCATCTCGACGTTGTTCCGACAAGATATCCCGTTATTCTTTGAATGGTATCAATATCGGTACTGCCGCATTTCGGACATCTTTCAAGATTCGCATCGGCATTTTCAAAACCGCAATTCATGCAACGGGAACGAGTATGATTAATACTGCCGTAACCCATATTATATTTATCCATCAGATCAACTACGGCCTGGACGGATTCCGGATTTTTTACCGCGTCTCCATCTAATTCAATATAGAAAATATGTCCGGCCCGAGTTAAGTCATGATATGGTGCTTCGATTTTTGCTTTATGCTCTGCGGTACATTTATACCATACCGGTACATGATTGGAATTCGTATAATAATCCTTGTCCGTGACACCTTTAATAATTCCAAATTCATGCTTATCGTATTTGGTAAAACCGCCGGACAATCCCTCTGCCGGAGTGGCAAGAACACTGAAATTCAAATTATATTTTTCCGCATAACCGACACAAAGATCCCGCATAAAAGTAATAATTTTCAAGCCTAATTTTTGTGCATTTTCATCTTCTCCGTGATGCTTTCCTATTAAAGCAACCAGACATTCGGCCAATCCAATAAAACCAATGGACAAAGTTCCATGTTTCAAAACCGGTTCTACACGATCATCGGGATTTAACTTCTCACTTTCCATCCACATTCCTTTCATAAGCAATGGGAACTGTTTGGCAAGTGCCGTACATTGAAATTGATATCTTTCATATAATTGTCGTGCCGTTAAATCACAATAATATTCCAAACGATTCATAAAAATACGAAGAACCGTATCTTTATAAATACGTGTCATATGTTTTTCGCTTCCTTCACCTAAAGGAAAGTATAATCCGGTTCTTTCTTGTGCCAAATGTGCTGCTTCAATTGCCAGACGAGGAAGATTAATGGTAGAGAAAGATAAATTTCCCCGACCGATGGATGTCTTTTCACCGAAACGATTTTCGAAAACTCTCGTTCGACATCCCATTGTGGCACATTCATAGCGATATCTTTCCGGATCTTCTTCTTTCCAAAGATTATTTTGATTAAAAGTAGCATCCAAATTAATATAATTCGGGAAAAAACGCTTCGCAGTTACCTTGCATGCAAATTGATAAAGATCATAATTTCGATCCGTTGGTTCATAGTTAATTCCTCTTTTTTTCTTCCAAATTTGAATCGGGAAAATCGCTGTTTCATGGTTTCCCACACCCTCCAAAGTAGAATTAAGTAATTCCCGAATAACACATCTTCCTTCAGCAGAAGTATCCGTACCATAATTAATACTGGAAAAAACCACTTGATTTCCTCCGCGGGAATGAATGGTATTCATATTATGAATAAAAGATTCCATCGCTTGATGTACACGATTTACCGTATTATTAATGGCGACCTGAAGATAACGCTCATCCCCTTTTAAATCTCCGGCATCTTTACGAATATAATCTTCCGGTTGATAATTCATCAAATGAGAACAATCTTTGGAAATCACCTCGCCAATCTTCTTAATCTCTTCTTGAAATGTTTTTTTGACAAATGGTGCCAAATAATAATCAAACGCGGGAATTGCCTGACCACCATGCATTTCATTTTGAATGGTTTCCATGGAAATACATCCCATAAATGCCGCGGTTTCGATTCTTTTCGCCGGTCGAGAAGAACCATGCCCGGCACGAAATCCCTCGTTTAATATTTTATCCAAAGGATGTTGCAGGCATGTTAATGATTTTGTAGGATAATAATCCTTATCATGAATATGAATATATCTTTTTTTTACAGCTTCACGGACATCACTTTCCAATAAAAAATCATCAACAAACGGTTTTGTTGTTTCCGACGCAAATTTCATCATCATTCCCGCCGGAGTATCTGCATTCATATTGGCATTTTCTCTGGTAATATCATTGGCCTTTGCACCAATAATATCCAAAAATATATCTTTCGTTTTCGATTTTCTTGCCACATCTCGATTATAACGATAAATGATATAACTTTGTGCCACTTCTTTACGAGAAGAATCCATTAATTTTTTCTCAACCATATCTTGAATTTCATAAACGCTGAATTCATTTTTTCCTTCACAGAATTTTTCGATTTCTTCGGCAATTCTACCCGCAATTTGTAAATCCACCCCTTTTTCGGTTCGTGACATCGCGGCACAAATTGCATCAATGATTTTTTGACGATCAAATTCACATAAGCGTCCATCTCTTTTTATAATTTTCATAGAATTCTCCTCTCCTTTTTTATTCGTATTGTTATTTTACTCTCGACCTAAGGAAAAAGAAGTTGCAAAAGCAACGAAATTAAAAAAATTTTTTTGAATAAAAAAGTAAAAAAAGAAATGTCAAAAAAAGTCGAAATCTTATTTTTCATTATAAATATCTCTTAAAAATCTGTTCTTTTTTGTTGCAATAGCAACAAAAAATAGATAAAATTTTATCAAGAGGTAAAAAAATGAAGCGGATTTTTGATTTCAATCGATTTTGTGAAAACCTACAAGCTCATTGTGCTTTGACATCGACAAAGAAATTTAAAAAAGATGAAGTTATTACCACATATCTTTTAAAAAGAAATCAAATTTGTATCCTATTAAGCGGTGAAGCTTTCTTAATCCGGTATACCGACGGTGGTCAAAGACATATTTTATGTACTTTTAAAAAAGGTGATGCTTTCGGAGAGACTTTTTATCGCTTACATACCAGTAAAGAATTATTTGTTTTGGCAAAAAAAGATTCCGAAGTGCTGTTTTTACCTTATGATAAATTAGATTCTTGCAATAAAGAGTGTACATATCATCTGCAATTATTGCGCGAATTGCCCGATTTATTTTTAAATCGGATGACAGAAATGAATTTAAGAACCGAATTATTAGCCTGTCATACCATTCGGGAAAAATTATTGGCTTACTTTTTCTCGGTAAAAAAAGAAAAAGGCAGTTCTTCTTTTGAACTACCTTTATCGCTTACCGATTTAGCCGATTATCTTGTCATTGATCGAAGCGCTATGATGCGGGAAATATCGAAAATGAAACAAGAAAACATTATTATGAAAAAAGGAAAAACTTTTAAAATAATACATCAAAATGAGATGGAAAAATAAGAAGAAAAATTTTTACACATTTTTGCAATATCCTGTGGAGAATCTTTAAAATCGTTGGAACACCAATTAATAACTAATCCAATCATTCCATGAGACAAAAAAGAATAAGTATAATTCAATTCTTCATTTGAAACATTTTTTTGCTTTTTCTTCCATTGATTTATACAATAATCTTTCGCTACTTTTAAAATATTTTCTACAAAATCATGATCCAAATTTCGGGAAAGGATCAGAGACACAAATCGACGATATTCTTTTACTTTACTCATTGCCAACAAAAAAATATCTTCCGAATTTTCGATTTTAAGGCAAGTCATAATATCAAGATAAATGGAATTTTCGATTTCATTAAAAACATCGTGAACCTCTTTGTAATGCAAATAAAATGTTCCTCGATTAATTTTTGCCTCTTTGCATAACGCGGATATGGATATCTTTTCAAAAGAGTAATTTTCCAAAAGACGCAATAATGCTTCTTGAATTTTTTGCTTTGTTTTTACTTTTCTTTTATCCATACGTATCACCAATCCTTATTCTTAAGTATAATAAAAATTTATAAGATTTTCAACAAATTGTTTATTAACGAGATAAAATCATATCATATTGAATAAATTTATAAAATATTTTATAATTTTTTACATGCGGGCGTGGTTCAATGGTAGAACTTTAGCTTCCCAAGCTAACTACGCGGGTTCGATTCCCGTCGCCCGCTCCATATTAAATGCACTTGCTCCCAAAATTTGGACCAAAAACTGGTACAATAAGAAGGGAGCTTTTAATATGAA
>CANRDP010000038.1 GCA_947629415.1 uncultured Bacilli bacterium | reverse complement strand
AAAAAGTGTTATAATAAAGTCAAATAGAAAGGTTTGGTATGGAAGATAAAATCCTAATGGTTTTAAAAAAACATGGAAATAGTATTGAAGTTATAAAGCAACAATACGGAGATAATCTTGATTATTATAAAGAATTATTAAAAATATTTGTTGAGGATTCTCTGTTTGATAACTTAATCAATGCTTTGGCTCATCACGAATTAAATCGAGCATATGAATTATCCGATATGTATTGGAAGATTTTAGGAACCTTATGCTTGAATAATTTAATGGAACAATATTCGAGTATCTATGTTAAGGCAAAAGGAAAGAAAACAATTGAATCCGAAGAAATTGATAAATGCAAAAGGCAATATCATCAATTTATTCGTGAATTAAGATATAGTATGTAAAGGAGAATATTTATGGAATTATCGGCATCAGAAAAAAAATTAATAAAAGATTACGAAAAAGAATTAAAAGAAAAAAAACGACTTTCTTCAAAAGAAATCGAAAATTTAATAAAGGAAAAAAATTTACATCCTTATGAGAGCATGCGAAAACTCATGGAAAATTTTCTTCCTCGTGCGTATGAAATCTCAAAGGAATATAAAAATTCTCAATTAAGTGCTCTTGATTTTTTGCATGCGGCAAATGAGGGGTTGGAAGTTGCCATTACGACGAAAGAGTATTTTGATGAAAAAAGTTTAATGGAAGCAATAGACGAAACAATAAAAGAATCCATCGAACTTTTATTATCCTACACGGAAAATAATGACGGAAAATAGAGATGAATAAAGAACAAATCAATTGTTTTTTGGTGTTGGCACAAACATTAAATTTTACAAAGGCTGCGGAAAAATTATATATTTCTCAATCCGCGGTTTCCAAACAAATTTTTTCTTTGGAACAAGAATTGGGTTTTCCTTTATTTTTGCGTTCGAAAAGAAATGTTCTTCTTACGGAAAACGGAAAGCATATGATGACATTTTTTCAAAAAGTTCAAAGAGAATATCTTGATGAGCAAGAAACTTGTTTGGCACGTATTCATCGCGAAGAAACAATAATGAAAATCGGAGTCATTGAAGGTTACGATTTATCTTTTTATATCGGAAAATTTCGTGAAACTTGTTCTTTTTCCGAATGTCGATTGGATTTTGATCGAATTGATGCGTTGATTCAAAAATTAACGGAAAAAGAATTTGATATGGTAATCGGTCAATATAAGGGAATTCTTCAAGCAATTGAATTAGCTAAAGCGAATATGATTGTGGGAAAGCCTTTAAAAGAAATCGGAAGAATCATTTATTTCTCGGTTCGGAATGCTTTAGCAAAAAAAGAGAACTTATGCCTAAAAGATTTTGCGGAGCAACCTTTTTATATCGGAAAATCAAAAGTGGCTAGACAAAATGCCGAAAATATTTGTGCAAAAGAAAATATTCATCCGATTTTTGTACCGACGTTGCATCAAAGTACTATTGAATTTCGTGTGTCTTCGGGAAATGGCTTTGCTTTAGGCGATGAATTCTCAAGAATTAAACGGGATTCGGATTTTTCTTATATTCCAATTTCTCATAAACAAATCGTGGGATATGCCTATTCCAAAGATATTTCACCTAAAAAATTAAAATATATCGAAGAAATTATAAAAACATTTCAGGAAGTATAATTATTCCTTTTTGGAATTATTGTTATGACAAATTCATTCTTCTCTTCTTTCCTTTTTTTGCTATGATATTAAAGGAGAGAATTTTGTATGAATACAAAAACTTTAAGTGCTGCCGATGCAAAAAGAAGAGAAAAAATTTTAAACGGAAATCTGTTTGCCGTCATTTTTATGGTATGCGCTCCATTATTCATTTATAATTTTTTCAATTCCTTATATAGCTTTATTGATACCATTATGGTTTCACAAATTTCCGCGGAAGGAGTTTCCTCGGTTGCGGCAATATCTCAAATTAAAGATTTGTTTGGATCCATCGGAGGAGGAATATCCGGAGGAGCCGGAATTTTAATTGCACGATCTTTTGGCGCAAACGATATTGAAAAAGGGAAAAAATATGTCAACGTTCTTACGACACTTGCTTTTATCGTTGCCGGGTTTTTGCTTCTTGTCGGTATTCCTTTTGCACAACCGATATTGTTATTATTCGGGTATCCGGAAGAATTATTGGCGATAGGAACCGGTTATTTTATGGTGCAGATAGCGAATTTGGGAGTTGTCATTTTTAATTCCTCCTTTATAGCTATTCAAAAAGCAAAAGGAGATACAAGATCCATTTTCTTCTTAAATATTATTTCGATGCTTATAAAATTGGGATTGACCAGTTTATTTATTTACGTGATGAAAGTTCAAGATACGATTTATGTTGCCTTTGCGACATTGACTTCTCAAGTTGTTTTATTCTTTATTTTATTGATTATCATTAATAAAAAAGATAGTGCTTTTAAAGTGAATTTATTTAAATTTTCTTTATCTCCGGAATATTTGAAAAAGATTTTGGTTTTATCCATTCCGATTTTTTTCGGAAAATTTGTTTTTTCTTTCGGAAAAGTCAGTGTCAATGCGATGTGTAAATCTTATGGTCCTCTGGTTGTGGGTGCACTGGCGGTATCCAATAATATCTGTGGACTTATTACATCTCCGGGAAATTCTTTTGAAGAAGGTGGAAGCACTATCGTTTCGCAAAATTTAGGAAACAATAATAAAAAACGAGCTTTAGCGGCTTTCTGGAGAACATTACTTGTAGCCTCTGTTATCGGAATCATCGGTTATATTTTGGTAAGATTTATTTTTCAGGATGCTTTAATATCTTTATTTTCCAAAGCAGAATCACAATCAACAGGCGCCGAGGCCAGTTATTTTATGGGTCTCATCAAGCAAATTAATGATTATGATACTTTATCCATTATCGCTTTGGCCATCAATGCCGCGGTATTGGGAGTTTTATATGGATTTGGACAGACGGGACTAGCCATGATTATCAATATTGCCAGAGTTTTTGTATTCCGTATCCCCGTGTTATGGTATTTCCAGACTTTTCATCCCGAAATGGGCGCGGAATGCGCGGGAATATCCATGGGAATTTCAAATATTTGTATTGCGATTATGTCAATGACGATTTTGGGAATATTCCTTTTAAATTTAAGAAGAAAAGATAAAAAAGAATCTTTAAAGCAACAACAAAATGCGGATGGAAATAATTGAATTTTAAAAACTCCTTTGCTATATTAACGATAAGGGAAAGAATAATTTTCTTTTTGAAATTATTCTAAAAGAACATAGTCGAGAATATAGAGATGAGAGGAGTTTTTTAATGAATATCAAGACGTATAAAAAATTTGCTGAATTGGCGGTAAAAGTGGGAGTAAATCTTCAAAAGGGCCAAGACGCGGTAATTTATATTTCGACGGCTCAAGAAGAATTCGCAAAATATTTGGTACTTGCATGTTATCAAGCCGGAGCACGAAAAGTTACGGTAGAATGGAAAAATGAAGCTATCCAGAAAATGCATTATCGCCATCAGGGAATAAAAGCTTTATGTAAATTAGAACCATGGGAAATTGAAAAAGAAAAGAATCGCACGGAAACCGTGCCTTGTTTGATTCATGTTTTGGATTCCGATCCGGATGTTTTCGCCAATTTGAATCTAGATAAAATTGATCGTGCTTCATTAGCCAGAAGAAAAGCGATAAAACCATATCGTGATCAAGTAGATAATATAAATCAATGGACCATTATTGCGGTTCCGAGTAAAGCATGGGCACAAAAAGTATTTCCCAATGAATCTCTTCCCAATGCACAAAAGAAATTGTGGCAGGCTATTATAAAATGTACCCGATTGGAAGGGAAAAGTGCTGTGGAAAATTGGAAAAAGCATATTGCCTATTTAAAAGAAAAAGCGGATAAGATGAATGCATTGCATCTGGATTATCTACATTACACTTCCAAGAACGGAACGGATTTAACTTTACATTTGAATCCCAAGCATATATGGATGTCTGCAAGAGAAAAAAATTTAAGAGGAATTGAATATTCTGCCAATATGCCTACGGAAGAAGTCTTTACCATGCCGGATCGGAATGGTGTTGACGGAATTGTCTATGCCACGAAACCATTATCTTATAATGGAATGTTGATTGAAGATTTTTCCATTCGTTTTGAAAAAGGACGTGTTGTCGAAGTCAAAGCAAAGAAAGGGCAAGAAGTTTTGGAAAAAATCGTTGCCAGCGATGAAGGAAGTCATCACTTAGGAGAAGTGGCCTTAGTTCCATTTGATTCACCGATTAATCAATGCGGATGTCTTTTTTATGAAACATTATTTGATGAAAATGCTTGTTGCCATCTGGCGTTAGGACATGCGTTTAAAAATAATTTTGTCGATTACGAAAACATGAAAGAAGAAGATTTCAAGGCAAATAATTTTAATGATTCTGTTGTGCATGTTGATTTTATGGTCGGTAGTGAAGATTTACGCATTGAAGGCGTAGATTTTAACGGAAAGAAAACCATCATTTTCGATCATGGTGTTTGGGCTATTTAAAAAAAAATTGCAAAAAAAGAAATTTTTTGTCTATGGTATTTATAGAGGAATTCTTCGCAAATAGCATCGAAAAGATTGTAATTTGAACATTCCTGTATTATCATGAAAAGGCTTGACGAGTGAAGGCGTCAAAAGCTCTCTGTCAGAATAGATTCTGACCTATTAGACCGTAGGGAGGTGTGTGAAACATGAAAAAGTATGAGATAATGTATATCTTGAAACCAAATCTTGAAGATGCAGAACGCAACGAATTGATTGGAAAACTTCATGAATCCTTCAAAATCGATGGAACAATTGAAAACATTGATGAATGGGGACTTCGTGATCTCGCTTATGAAATCAAAGACGAGAAAAAAGGATATTATGTTGTTGTTACGATCAGTGCTTCATCAACGAAAGGTATTGATGAATTCGATCGTATTGCAAAAATCAACAATAATGTACTCCGTCATGGCATATTTGCGATGAAATAATCCTAAAGGAGGAAAAAAATGTTAAATCGTGTAATTTTAGTTGGACGTCTTACTCGTGATCCGGAATTAAGAACCACCAATAGTGGAATGTCTGTTATTACCTTCACCCTCGCATTTGATGATTATCGCAATCGAAATGTCGGGGATAGCGAAAGAAAAGGATGCTTTATTAATTGTACCGTATTTGGCCAAACGGCAGAAAATATGGCAAAGTATACTCGTAAAGGATCTTTAGTCGGAGTTGACGGACGTTTAAATCAAAGAAGTTACGAAACAAAAGATAACCGAAAAGTATCGGTCATCGAAATTTTCTGTGATTCTGTGCAATTTTTGGAACGAAGAAGTGAAGAAAGTGTATCGAATCCAAATGCAAATCAAAATGAATATGGCTTTCAAATGAAAAACGACAGCAACATTGAACCAGAAACAAATAATGTGGAAGGAATCGATATTGCCGAAGATGATTTACCATTTTGATTTTTAAAAGAAAGGAAAGAATATGGCTTATAAGAAAGTTAGACCAAGAAAAAAATTTTGCATATTTTGCAAGAATAAAAACCAAGCAATTGACTATAAAGATGTGGAACTTTTAAAGAAAACGTTTATCACACCAAGCGGAAAAATTGCTTCTCGCCGTGCAACGGGTACCTGTGCCAAACATCAACGGGAAGTTGCGGTTGCAATTAAACGGGCTCGTTATATGGCATTACTTCCATTTGTGCAAGATTAAAAAAAGCGGTTTATTACCGCTTTTTTTATAATTTTTCTACAAAAGAAAAGGAGAGATCTTCTTCTTCTTTTTTTCTTATTGAGTTTTTTCGGATTCTTCAGTAAAATGATATGTTGAATGGAGGTGCAATAATGTTATTCGGAAAACATGTCAATGGCTTTTATAAAAAATATGCCTTTCGTTTTCTTTTTGGTATTATTGCCCTGATTGCCATTGATTATGCGCAACTGCTTGTACCCGAATATTTAGGTACAGCAATGGATAATATGCAACAAAATGTACCGACATCCACTTATCTTCAAAGCATGGTTTTTCATTTGGTTTTGGTGGCGCTGGTCATGATGGTGGGACGATTTGTTTGGCGAATTGCCCTTTTTGGTGTCGCTACAAAAATACAAGCCGATTTAAGAAGAAAGATTTTTTATAAAACCACGAAATTATCTCAGCGTCAATTTTCGGAAAATAAAGTCGGAGAATTAATGTCTTTAATGACATATGATGTGGAAACGATTCAAGATATGTTTGGATTCGGAATGATTACCATCATCGATTTTCTTTTTTTGGGCGGATTAACCATTTGTAAAATGTTTCTTTTGGATTGGCGATTATCTTTATTTTCCATGCTCCCTTTATTTTTGATTGCTATTTTAAGCGGAGTAATCGAAAAAGGAATGTCCGTCCGTTATGATCGTCGTCAAAAAAAATTAGATGATTTATCTTCTTTTGCACAAGAAAACTTTTCCGGTATTCGCGTGATTAAAGCTTGTATTCAGGAAGCTTATGAGCATACGGAAGCCATGCGTCTAGGTATGGAATGTAAAAATGCCGATGTATCTTTGACAAAATTTTCTGCGGCGGTAGATGCAGTGATCAGTTTTTTATGTTCGACGATTATTGTATTAATTTTAGGTGTCGGAGGTTATTTTGCTTATTTAGGCAGCATTGGTGAAATGGATCAAGCGCTTTCGGTCGGAGGTATTACCAAATTTGTCGGGTATTTTACCACGCTTGTTTGGCCGATGATGGCATTAGGAACGTTTATTGTCATGCATAGTAAGGCAAAAACTTCGTTAAAAAGAATTTCCGCTTTGTTGGATCTTGAAGAAGATATTCACGACGGAAAAGAAAAATTGAAAAGACCGGTTTTGGGCGAAATCGAAATTAAAGATTTTACTTTTTCTTATGATAAAGCAAAAAAACCGGCTTTAAAGAATATTTCTTTACATATTCATCCGGGAGAAAAGATCGGTATTGTCGGTCGTATCGGAAGTGGAAAAACAACGTTAAGTGATATTTTATTGCGATGTTATGATATTGAAAAAAATAAGATTTTTTTGGATGGAAAAGATTTAATGGACTTAAAAATTCAAGAAGTGCATTCTATTATCGGATATGTTCCCCAGAATAGTTTCTTATTTTCGGATAAAGTGCGGAATAACATTGCTTTTTATGATGAGAAGGTATCCTTTGAAAGAATAGATTATGCTGCGAATTTTGCCGCGGTAAAAGAAAATATATTGGAATTTTCAAAAGGATATGAAAC
>CANRDP010000037.1 GCA_947629415.1 uncultured Bacilli bacterium | reverse complement strand
TACCATTTTCAAAACGATATTTCATATTGCAACACCTTTTCTCAATATGTGTTGCTTTTTCAATTTAGATTAACAAACTTTTTCAATTATGGATTGGAATTAAAGACTTTTAAGATAAATGGGAATATAATAAAAAGGATGAAGTTTTATCTTCCATCCTTTAACCTTTTATAAAAAAAACACTCCTTTGAGTGTTTGATTTGCAAATGGTGGGCACTGACGGGATCGAACCGCCGACCTTCTGTACGTCAAACAGATGCTCTCCCAGCTGAGCTAAATGCCCATGCACAGCATATTTATTCTATAGGGTTGTTCTTATTTTGTCAAGTACATTCTCAGGAGAAAGAAAAATGGATTTTCAGACTTTTCAACGATTATCTTCCTTATTTGAAACACATCATTTTCAAATTTATTTAGTAGGTGGAAGTGTCCGGGATTATTTTCTTTTTAAGTCTTTTAAAGATATGGATATTGCCACAGATGCAACTTTGGATGACATGAAAAAATTTCTTTCTTTTCACAAAACTTTTGAAAATTTACAATCGGGCACCTTTCTTTTTGAACAAGAAAATGTTGATGTTACAAGATTCAGAAAAGAAAAAAATTATAGAGACTTCCGTCATCCTCAGAAAATCGAATTCACGAAGAATATAATGGAAGATGCTTCGCGCAGAGATTTTACCATAAATGCGATGTATTTGGATGCACAGCAAAATTTAACAGATCCGTATAATGGAATGGAAGATTTACATCAAAAAGTTTTAAGAATGATTGGGGATCCCTTTTCAAGAATTGAGGAAGATCCTTTGCGAATATTAAGAGCAATTCGATTTTGCGAAACTTATCATTTAAAAATGGAATCTTCACTAAAAAAAGCAGTGATAAAACAAAAGGTATTATTAAAAAAAATTTCCTACTCGAAAATTTGCGAAGAATTAAAAAAATTTTCTGTTTCACCAAAAGAAGTAAGAAAAATGTTGCGGAAATATTCTATGGATGATATCATTCCCGTCTATTATGAAAATACCACCCGCCTTATTTTTGATTTGCATTGCGATACGATAACAAAATTATATGAAACAAAAGAGTCGCTGGTGAAAAATAAATTTTCCATTGATTTGAATAAAATGCAAAAAGGGAGCTATTTAGGTCAAATTTTTGCGGTTTTTATTCATTTGAAAAAAGAACAAAATCCTTATCAATATGCCCTGAACGTTATCGATTTTTATCATCAAATTATAAAAGAAAACTCTTTCTTTATTGAAGAAGCATTATCATATGAAGATTTTGAAAGAATTCGGAACAAAGGAAAAAGAATAGCGGTTCTTTCTATTGAAGAAGGAGGAATTCTTGAAGGAAATCTCACTCGTTTGGAAGAATTATATAAACGAGGAGTTCGGATGATGACGTTGACATGGAATTATCCGAATTGCAATGGATATCCAAATATTGATGCCAATCAAAAACCGATAAATGGCTTTGTCGTTAATCGGCGGGATGGATTGACAGACTTTGGTAAACAAGTCATTCGAAAAATGAATGAATTGGGTATGATAATAGATATCAGTCATCTTTCGGATAAAGGTGTTGAGGATGTTTTGAATTTGTCCGATAAACCAGTGATTGCTTCCCATTCTTCTTATCGCAAAATTTATCCGTCTGCACGTAATTTGGATATGGAACTATTACATTTATTAAAAGAAAAACAGGGATTAATCGGGGTAAATTATTGTCCAGAATTTATTGCGTGTGAAAAGAAAAATTATCTGCAAAGTCTGAAAAAACATTTTTCAGCTATTTTGAAAGATTTTGATTCTTCGCTTCTTGGATTTGGAAGTGATTTTGATGGTATAGATGCGCATAAATCTTTGAAGAGTGCGGCGGATATGGAAAAAATTATTTCTTATTTGAAAAAAAATGTTCACGGAAAAAAAGCTTTAGAAGAAATCGGATTTCGAAATTTCTTAAAAGTATGGAAAGCGAATCAAAATTCTTAAAGTATTTTTGCAGTTCCGTTATAATAAAAATGAGGTGAAGATGGTATGAAAAATATTAAGATACAACAACTGGATTTTCGTTATTTATTGGTAGAAAATTATAAAGAATTTGACTTAAATGAGCAAGAATTGGCGGTTTTGCTTCTTATTTTCAATAGCGAAATGGACGAACCATCTTTAATTACAGCCGATCAATTGATTTTAAAGATGACTTTATCGGAAAAGGAGATTGATCAAATTTTAGTAAATTTGATATCCAAAAAGTTTCTTGCGTATGAAAAAGTAGGGAATATTATGGTTACAAGTTTAAAACCGATGAAAGAAAAAATCTTGAAATGGTTTCGCAAAGAGATGTTTTCTTCTTCGGAAGAGAATCAATTGGTTATGGAAGAGGATGAAGATGCGATTGTATATAAAAGTTTCGAGACAAAATTGAATCGAACCTTGTCTTCTTTTGAATTGGATGCTATTCATAGCTGGTTTACCGAAGGAATAAAAAAGGAAGATATTTTGGAAACTTTGAATGAATATTATCAAAAAAATGGTCGCGTAACGATAAAAGAAATAGACAAAATGCTTTTGAAAAAATTAACCGAAAAAGACCGTGAAAAAGAAGGTTATAGTGCTATCAACGAAAAAAATAGAACACCGATTGAAAATACGATAAAAATCGTTTCATCGAATTGGGATAAAAAGAATGGATAAACATCTTCAAAAAATACAGATTTATTTTGATAAAATCTTGCCAAATGCAAAATGTGAATTAATATATTGTCAAGATTATGAATTATTGATTGCGGTAATTCTTTCGGCACAAACAACAGATAAAAAGGTCAATGCGGTAACACCACGCTTGTTTCAAAAATATCCGTCTTTGACCGCTTTATCTAATGCATCCATTGTGGATGTGGAAAATATAATTCATTCCATCGGATTATATAGAAATAAAGCGAAAAATATTGTAGAAACAAGTAAAATATTGGTACAAAAATATCATTCGACGGTACCTTCTACTTTTGAGGATTTGTGTTCCTTACCCGGTGTCGGAAGAAAAACCGCGAATGTTGTACGTGCGGAATTATTTCATATTCCTTCTATTGCTGTCGATACGCATGTCGAACGATGTGCCAAGAGGCTGGGGCTAGCTTCTAAAGAAGATAATCCTTATCAAGTAGAATTGAAATTGGAACAAATCATACCTCAAAATAGGCAAATATTATTTCATCATCAAATGATTCACTTTGGTAGATATTATTGTTTTTCTCGTTCTCCTCATTGCGAAAAATGTGAATTAAAAGAAATTTGCACCTATTATAAAGAAAAAGTATTAAATGTATAAATTTCTCCATGTAAATGATATGAGTTTTCATAGGTTTCCATTATTTGAATTTCAAATAATGAATTTTTAATTGGAAGTAAACATTCATTTACGGTATAAAATTGCGACCAAGTATTTCCATCAATGTCTTGATATTTTATAAGAAATCCTTTTTTACCAAAAAAAGTGGAATAGAGGTCATCTTCTGTATTCGGAAGAGAACATAATAAATCGTGCTCTAATGAAAAGAAAGGAATGGAATCTAGAATTTGAAAAGTCGGTAAAGGAAGAATATCATGAATTGCATCTTCTTTTTTTCTTGTGATGGTCTGAATAAAATTGGAAGGCACATATTCATTTGCTAAGAACGTACCTTCGGTTGTCGAGACTACCTTTTGTTCTATCATGGTATTTGGTAACGAAACGATGCTTTGATTTTTATTTTCGCATTTTTCCATGATTTTCTTAAACATGTTTTTGCTATAATTTCGACGAACATCATTGCTTCCAAAATAGGTTTTTTTCTCCGTGGATGGTTCGTCAAATCCCGTCCAAGTGACAATTGTATAATGAGAAGAATAACCGGCAAACCAACTATCTTTATCCGCATTGGAAGGATAATGATATGAAGCTATAACTTTATCATCATAAGCATTGGTTCCGGTTTTTCCCACGCATTCAATTTGTAGTGGGAAGGCCTGATTGATATTTAAATAGTTCTTTTTCCGTACATTTTTAAGACAAGAAGTAATAAGATAACTGGCCTCTTCAGAAAGAACCTTTTTTGCTTGCTCTTGTGTGTGATCGTAAATGATTTCACCGGTATCAAGATAGCGTATGGATTTGATTACCGAAGGGGTCAAATAAAACCCTTTTCTCGGTAAAATAGAATAAGCTCCCGCTAAGGATATGGGGGAAACTCCATAGGTCATACCGCCGATAGCATAAGGATAAGTAAAATTTCCTCCATCATCCAATCCGATAGAATTCAAGTAGTCGACAATTTTTTTTCGTCCGATTTTTCTTTCGACATTTTCTAATGTATAAAGCGTAGATGTGTTTCTTGAATATCCCAAAGCATCGGTAACACTGATATTTCCCAAATATTTTTTATCGGCGTTGGAAACGGTAATATTTGTCCCTGGATAAGTATAAGGCTGATCCGGAATCATGGTGTATTCATGGTAATCTAAATATTCCATTGCCAGGGCATATGTGAAAATAGGTTTCATGGTTGAAGCAGGTTGTCGCTTCATATGATAGGCACGATTATATAAGCGCAATCCTTCGTAATTTCGTCCTCCGATAGTTCCAATTATGCCACCGGTACTGTTTTCAATAACGGTCCCGGCTATTTGAGTAAAATCATCGGCAAAAGTAAAATCATCTCCTCGTTGAATGGAATCCAAAACTTTTTGAATTGAAGTATCAAGATAGGTTTCCACTTTCATGGGGCGATCATATAAAGAGTAGCCGGTGATTCGTTTAACTTCTTCATAAACAATATCCAAATATGCTTGATAATTATAATTTTTTTCTTCGTCATATGAACTTCTGTTTATGACTATTTCTTGCGCATTAATACTTGAAGCAATTTGATATTCATCATAAGAGATGTAATTATTTTCATACATAGCCTTCAAAACAATATTTTTTCTTTCATCGGCTCGCTCTATATAGCGAAAAGGTGAATATAACGAAGGAGATTTTACAAGTCCTGCGAGTAAGGCACATTCGGGTAAATTTAAAAGGGAAACTTCTTTATTGAAAAAACGTTTCGCGGCGTAAGAAATTCCCGGAACGGTAGCGTCAAAATAGATTCGATTAAAATATAATTCCAAAATTTGCTCTTTTGTGTAATTTTGTTCCAGTTGTGTTGCTAAATAAGCTTCCTGTATTTTTCTTGTTATGGATATTTCATTGCTCAACAAAAGATTTTTTACTAATTGTTGAGTAATTGTACTTCCTCCTTGTCGGGTATTTTTGGTTAGATTATGTGCTATGGAACGGATGACGCCATGATAGTCAATACCGTTATGCTCGAAAAAATTATTATCTTCAATGCTGATAAGAGCATAAATCAAATTTTTCGGTAAATCTTCGTAAGACACGGGTATATTTTCTTTTTCATTGATTTTTTCGACTAAATGAGAAGATCCATCATATATTTCACTACATAATGGCGTTGCAATAATTTCCAACTCTCGTGCATTTATATTTTGTATTGCTTGGTAAGCATAAAAAAAGATACCGATAAACGCAAAACTATAAACAATAAAAAAAATATATAAAATTTTATTAATTATGTGACTTAGATGTTTCATTGAAATAAACCTTTTCTACAGCGTCTAAGTATTTTAATCGGGGAAGATAAGCTTGTTCCACAAGAGTCCCATATGTTTTGATTTCTTGATAAGAAATGGATTGTCGCTTTTTTTCTTCATATTTATCGACAATATACTTTGCGTCAAGCAAATAAACTTCATTGAGTAAACTAAAATAAATCAAAAAGAAGGCAATGCCGTTATGACGTAAAACCGCTTCAAGATGTTGAATTTGATGGGAAGAAATATTATGAAAAGAAAAAGAAGTTTTGATTTTTGTTTCTTTACATTCAAAATCAATATAACGCCCCTTATAAATTCCGTTGTAATCGGTAGTGGATTGCTTTTCAAAATATGCATCCTTTATCCGAGCATGCGCGTAATCAACTTTTACAATGTGAATCGGAGTAGGTCGTTTATAAATAATGGCAATATCCTCTTCACGATAATAATTATTGGAAATATTAACGGCATTTTCAAAATCCATGCCTCTATTGGAATAAGAGATATTTTTTTCTTCCTCTATAATCGGATTTCTTTGATATGGATACCGAATCATATTTTCCTCCTTGACACTGTAATTTTAGTATTTTCATTCTTGTTTTTTTTATGAGAAATACTTTTCAATATAAAAATCAAAATCTTTTAAAGAAACGCTTTTATTTTCAAAAATATCTTGCAGTAAATTTTTGACGGGTTCAGGAAACATTCTTTGATTGGAAAGGATTTTTTTATATTCTTCATACAAAATATCTTTTCGTTCCAGAACCAAACGATAAAGATTTTTTAAATCAATCGCATCATTGAGAGGATCATGGCTTTTTTCTTGCTCTTTTCCTCCGAAAAGTTTCAGATAATTTACCAAAGAATATGTATTAAAAGATTCATCGCGAACATACTGAGAAAGAAAAGAAAGATAATCCACGATATTCGAAAGAATATATTTTATAAGGTCAAAATTATCCGGTTTGGAATATTTACAAGTTTCCAAAATCATTTTGGCATCATTACTGCCGAAAACAATGTAAGAAGTATCTTTGAAGTCTTCACCGATATAGTGAAAAAAATCATCGAAAACTTCTGTGGCACTTTTTCCTTCTTGCTTTAAAAAGTCTTCGGTAATATTTGTCATTTGCGTGACAAAAGTTCCGATAGAATTTTTCGGTAAAACATATTCTTTAAATCCCACGGAATCTTCTTTGACAATTTGACAATTCTCATTGATTTCACACTTCACTGCACCGATGGCAATGATTTCATGAGTGAATTGAGTACCTTCGAAATCCAAAAAAACAAGAGAATGGTGATTTTTTAATAGACGTTTTAAAACTTGCATTGATTTTCTCCATCTTTTGTTAGTATAAAATATCTCAAAAAAAAAATAAACAAATCCGAAAAAAATATACAAGAAGCGTCCGTGTTTGATTTATGCACAATAAAAAACATTGTATTATTCTTGGCATCGAAATTTTCTTTTCCACATTTGTGGATGGAAATTTTATTTTACGCAATCACAAAGAACAACTTTTGGAAAATTACATATATATGACTGAGTGGAAAAACACTCAAAGGCAGGTGAAAATTATGTTTC
This sequence comes from uncultured Bacilli bacterium, assembly GCA_947629415.1. Taxonomy (GTDB): domain Bacteria; phylum Bacillota_I; class Bacilli_A; order RFN20; family CAG-449; genus CANRPC01. The sequence goes on along the minus strand of CANRDP010000037.1, from coordinate 685 downwards.
GAAATAATTGTGGATATGGAAATTACAATGTGAATCCGTGTTGTCAGACGCAACCCGTGACCCAATCTTGTATTGATTGCGGCGTTACCGTAACGTCGGAATGTGAAACTTGTGTTGCTAATTTATGCTCTCAGGTGAATTTTACGGTTACAATTACAAATAATTCCGATGTGACCGCAAGAAATGCGATTTTAATGGTACCTCTTGATGGTATTTTCGCACTTTTGAAGAATACCGTTACGGTCAATGGACAAACCGTTGAAGTGGAAGACTTGAATCAAATTCCATTAGGGGATCTTGAAGTCGGTGCAACTTCAACTGTAACATACACATGTGTTGTCATGGAAGCAAAACGTTATGTTTATACTCGAGCAGTCTGCACATTCTGTGTATGCTGTTGCTGTGAACGTAAAGTAATCAATGTTGCATCAAATCTAAACTTATTGCAAATTTGCCCATGCTGTGCATGTTCGCAGAATATTGCTTCCAATCGTTCATAATATTTCTTTAGCCGCCTTTTCTGGCGGCATAAATTTTTATTTAATCAAACATAATGAAGAAAAAAGCAATTTTTATATAGAAAAAGAGAAAAATTCTTTTTCATTTTGTGTTAATCTAAATTGAAAAAACAACACAACGTTGCAAAACGAAAGTGTTGCAAAATGAAGCGAAAAAAGGAATAGGA
>CANRDP010000036.1 GCA_947629415.1 uncultured Bacilli bacterium | reverse complement strand
TCACACTTCTCTTGTTTTTTTTAATTATTTCCTTTTTCTCTCTTTATTTGTTGCACTTGCTTTTATAATTAACCCGATTATTTTCTATTTATTTTTTACCAAAATACGGGGAACAGATAAAATGAGAAAAAAGCAAAAATGTTATATTTTTGGATATTATTTTATTTTAAATTGTGTTTTGAAAATTATCTTGAAAATATATGGAATAATTTTTAAAATAAAAAAAGATTTAAAGAAAGGATAAAAAACATAAAATGACTTCTTTCAAAGAGAAAATCATAGACTTTTTTTCGCAACATAGAATATTGAATCTTATTCTTTTATTCCTTGTGATTTTTTTCAGTTATGAAATTTTTTATCCTTTAGGAAGAGAAAGCAATGATAATCTTCAGACTATTCGAACTTCGATGCTTATCGTTCCCCTTCTTTGCTTTGGATACGGATGTTATTTGAAAGGAAAAGGAAAATTAAACATTATCAATTGCTGCTACCTTTTGATGATTATTGGTTTTTCTTTAAGAATCGGTTATGCACTTTATACCGGTGCCAATATACGTCAACATGATGTGGAAATGTATGCCGATGGCGAATTAAATTATTATGGCTCGGGACATTTTTCGTATATTTATACTATATATAACACGGGACAATTGCCCCAGAAAATGGATTGGCAATTTTATCATCCTCCTCTTTGGCATGCGCTTGTTGCTTTTTTTATGAAAAGTTTATCCATTTTAAAGGCAACGAAAGATGTTGAAGCTTTATTTAATGAGAGTATTGTCGTTTCGATTTATGTGAGTTGCTTGACACTTTATGTATTGAAAGAAATGCTTTTTACACTTTTTAATGAAGACAGAAAAAATTTAAGTTTGAGTGATAAAAAAAATAAGATGATATTGATTATGTTTCTTTTGCTTGTGTTTCATAGTCAATTTTTTGTTATGTCTTCGTGGATGAATAATGATGGGCTTTCTTTTTTCTTTATGATTTTAGCTCTTTTCTTCGGAATACGTTTTCATAAAAAAAGAGACTGGAAAAATGTTTTATGGTGTGCTTTTAGTTTATCTCTTGGAATGACAACCAAAGTTTCCGTGGCAATCATTTGCATTCCTTTGGGTATTCTTTTTCTTTATGATATTATTGATGAATGTAAAGTTAAAAATTATCGTATTTTTCTTAAAGCAATTGTTTTTCTTGCCATTTGTATTCCGATTTCCTCTTGGTTTATGATACGAAATATCCTTGTTTTTCATGATCCTTCGATTAGTGTCCCGGCAATAGATCCGGAATTAAGTGCTATGGGAGTAAATCATTATTCTTTCTTCCAAAGATTTGGAATTCCCGATCTTTATACAAGTTTAAAAGAATCGGTTTTTTGCATTCTGGTTCCCAATAGCAATGGATATATGGATTATAATGTATGGGCGTATACTTTCAAGTGTTCCGTATTGGGAGAATATGGTTATTGGCAAGGAAATCTTTTTGCTTATTGTTTGGTTCTTTTCAATATTTTTCTTTCCGTCTTTTCCTTCTTTGCTCTTTTTTACACAATAATAAAAGAAAGAAAAGAAGATAAAAATACAAAATTACTCAATATTATCATGGGTGCGACTTATGGGATCAGTATTTTTGCTTATCTTATTTTCCAGATACTTTATCCGGTTACATGTACTCAAGATTTTCGTTATATGATTTTGATTTTACTTCCGGGAACATATTTCGTGGCAAAATATTTAACCAATACCAAATGCCCGTTTATGAAGATTTTGGTCATAACCTTTGTTCTTGGATTTATCAGTTCATCTTTCCTTTATTTTATATCTTGTCGTTAATGAATAGCGATTTAAAGATTACATCCTTTGTAACTATCTAAATTGTAGAAACAATGATTTTTAAATCGTCCGGCTTGTGGCCCCCAGAATCTTTTGCGGCAAGATTTTCCTTTTCCGGGATTTTGAAAATAAAGAGCCCTATATGCCGGATATGCACGCCAAAATTTAATGCAGTCCAAGGCTAATTTTTTTTCTTTTCCGGTTGCACCGGCTTTAAAAAGAGGAATTTTGGTTCCTTCAAATTGGCCTTTTTGAAAAATTGCATTGTATATGGTTTTTATTTTTTTAAAATCCCCACATGTGACAACAACGCGATTTATAACGACATTGCCGACAAGTTTCATCCCAAATATTCCTTCGGCCTGTGCCTCGGCCCGCATGATTCTTGCTAAATATCCGATGTCGGAATTACGATAGGATACTCTTGACATTTCCATCACCCTTTATTACTATATGCAATAACTTTCGATAGTTTATTGCCTAAGTAGAAAAAAGAAAAATGAGAGGTAAAAAATGAACAGAAAAAGCGTAGTATCAAACAAAAGTATTTTTCTTCTTCGCACTTCTTTGTTAGTAAATCTTTTTTTGTTTTTCGGGAAATTCATTCTCGGCCTTTTTTATGATTATTTTTTTTGCATCTCCGGAATCTTTAATGCTTTCATATTTTTAAGCAAAAGAGAATGTCTCCATGGATTGCTTGCTCCGAAGGAAAAATTTGAAAAAAGAAATCGAAGAATTTCTTTTTTTCTCTTCTGCGCGGGTGTTATGTACGGAGTTTATATGACACGTCTTCTTTTTTTTACAAAAGAAAGTATTCGATATCCTATGCAAATTTCTATTCTCATTGCTTTTGTTGCTTTCCTTGAATTCGGTTTTGCCCTTGGTGGAATCTTAAATGATAAAGGTAAAGGTCGCTTTTTTCGGAATTTGAAAATTATTAATTTTTGTTCTGCTCTCACGGCAATTATGCTTACACAAATTGTTTTATTATCTTTTCAAGAAGCAACCAATGTAAATAAAATCAATGGAATAGTCGGAATTTCCCTTGGTTTTCTTTTGATTATTTTATCTGTTTTTATTTATTTTGCACCCCAATTATGCATTGAGGATCGCAGTCATCAGGTTTTTCAAAAAAAAGGTGATGAAAAATCCAAAGATTTGACTTCGGTTCGAATTTTATTAAAGAAAAATAAAATTTACGGAGATTATATTTATGAAGGTGAAAGAAAAGAAAAAAATATCGTGGATGGATATATTGTAAAAGAAAAAGCCGGATTTTATTCTTTACCTTTATTTTTTAAAATACTTTTGCTTATTTTATCGGAAATTCTTATTTTTCCATATTTAATCGGAAGACTATTTTATTTTTTCTCTTGTGCGAAACTGCCACAAAAATTAATGAAATATATGGAAGAAAATCAGTATGAATGGATAAAATAAAAGGACTTTTCTCCTTTTTTATTGCATGTTTTCGCTTGAAAAGGTAAGATAAGGATAATATAGAAAAGAAAGGTATTTTTATGGAAAATTCAAAAAGAGGATTGCTCATTGTTCTCTCCGGCCCTTCGGGAGTCGGAAAAGGAACGGTCCGAAAAGTTTTATTTAAAGATCCTTCATTGAATTTAGTTTATTCCATTTCAATGACGACACGAAATCCCCGCAAAAAAGAACAGGAAGGAAAAGATTATTTTTTTGTAACGAAAGAAGAATTTGAAAAGGGCATAAAAAACGAACAGTTTTTGGAATATGCTTTTTTTGTGGGAAATTATTACGGCACACCGAAAAATTATGTGGAACGTTTAAGAAATGAAGGGAAGAATGTTTTCTTGGAAATAGAAGTGGAAGGGGCACGCCAAGTCTTAGAAAAATGCAAAGATGAGGATGTTGTTTCTATCTTTTTATTACCTCCATCTTTAGAAGAATTGGAACGTAGAATTCGCGGAAGAAAAAGTGAATCGGAGGAAATCATTCAGGAACGTCTTATGAAAGCAAGAAGAGAAATCGGTTTAAAAGATCGATATCAATATGCCGTTATGAATAAGAATATTCAAAAAGCCGCAAAAGAAATTGCACAAATAATTCGAAGCAGAATGGATAAATAAAAAAAATGAAACTTGTCGAAGTATTGATTGAGTATCCTTCTTTAAGTTTGGATCGTCCTTTTTTTTATACTTATGATGGGGAAGAAATTCAAAAGGGAGTACGCGTTATTATTCCTTTCGGTAAGAAAAAAATTGTGGGATATGTTCTTTCTTTTCGTACGATGGAAGAAACACGTGAAGAATATGAAAAAAAGAATCACATTCAATTAAAAAGTATTCTGCAAATCTTAGATAGTAAACCTCTTTTGAATGAAGAGTTAATGAATATAGCGCAAGAAATGGCGAAATATTACTTTGCACCTTTAATTTCTTGTTATCAAGTAATGTTACCTCCGAGTTTAAAACCATCTATTTCCAGTATTTCAAAACCGAAGATTGCTTATGAAATATATGTCGAACCATTGACTGGTGAAAAGGAATTAACAAAGAAGCAATTTGAAATTTATAGTGAAATTTGTAGAAAAAAGAAAGTATTGAAAAATCAGTATTCTCCTTCTGTTATAAAAAAATTATTGGATTATGGATATCTCAAAGAAACAAAAGTTGAAAAAAGAAGAATTATTTCGGAGCAAAAAGAACGAGAAGCGGATTTAATTTTAAATGATGAACAGCAAAACGCTTTTGATACGATTTTAGCAAATCCCGGAGATATCTTTCTTTTGGAAGGTGTAACCGGAAGCGGAAAAACGGAAGTTTATCTGCATCTTACTAGAAAGATACTTGAGCAAGGAAAAAATGTTTTGATTTTGGTCCCGGAAATCGGCCTTTCCTATCAAATGGTACATCAATTCGAAACGCGATTTGAGAAAATTGCGATTTTACATTCTGGATTGACGGCAGGACAAAAATATGATGAATATCGGCGCATTGCTTCTAATGAAGTTTCCATTGTTATCGGAGCACGTAGCGCTATTTTTGCACCTTTGTCCAACATCGGCCTTATTATTATCGATGAAGAACATTCCGAATCTTACAAACAAGAAAATCAACCTTATTATCATGCTTTGACTGTGGCTAAGATGCGTCAGCAATATCATCATTGCAGTATTCTTTTGGGAAGTGCCACACCTTCTTTGGAATCGCGCTCTCGTGCTTTCAAAGGAGTATATCATTTGATAAAAATGGAAAAAAGAATCGCCGGATTTTTACCTAAATGTACAGTTGTAAATTTATCGGATTATAAAGAAATTGATGCAAAATCCATTCTATATTCCAAAACGGTGAGAAAGGCCATCGCCGATTGTTTACAGAAAAAAGAACAAGTAATGATTTTAATTAACCGGCGCGGTTATGCTCCTTACGTCGTATGTCGAAAATGCGGCCATGTTTTTCGTTGCCCGGATTGCCATCTACCTTTATCGTTTCATCAAGATACCAATCAATTGATGTGCCATCATTGCGGATATAAAGAAGAAATGGTATCTTCTTGTCCCAAATGTCATTCTTCTTATCTTCGTACCATGGGTTATGGAGCTCAAAAAGCGGAGGAAGAATTGAAAAAATTATTTCCTACAGCGAAACTTTTGCGATTGGATTCGGATGTTTCTAAAAAAAGAACAGGTGCAAAAAATATTTTGGAACAATTTAAAAATCAAGATGCGGATATTTTAATTGGTACACAGATGATTTCCAAAGGTCATGATTTTAAAAATGTGACATTGTCCGTAGTTTTATTAGCGGATATTGGTTTAAATCTTCCTTCTTTCCGTGCCGCAGAAAGAACATTTTCCATGATAACTCAAGCTCTTGGGCGTGCCGGGAGAAATAAAGAAGGAAGAGCTATTCTTCAAACCTATTACCCAAAACATTATGTTATTGAATTATCAAGCAAGCAAGATTATGAAAGTTTTTATGCATTGGAAATGAAATATCGAAAACTAAATGAATATCCTCCTTTTTGTTATTGCACCATTTTGACACTATCCGCAGAGAAAGAAGATATTCTGAATGATATATCCAGAAAAATACGAAGTTTTTTAGTAAGTGAATTTTCCGCAAAAGATGTCACGGTTTTGGGCCCGAGCGAATATTATGTTCGTATTTTAAATAAAAAATTTCGAAGAAAATTTTTGCTCAAATATCGTAATTATAATGATATCGTACCGACGATACAAAAAATGCAAGCAATTTTTCAAAATCAAAAAACGATTCAACTGACCATCAATGTGGATCCGATAGAGGACTACTGATAATAAAAAAATGGAAAGATTTTGAATTTATTGTCGAAAAAGTATAAATATTGTAAAAAATTAAAATAAATTTGACAATAGTTTTTATTTTGGGGATAATAGGATAGTAAAAATCATAACTATTTTTAGGAGATCATTTATGGATGAATTCGAAAAGAATGATGGCGTTTCACTTGGTCAATTAGCAAAAGTCGCTTTGCATCGAAAATGGGTCTGGATTGTTTCTACTGTTCTTGTTTTTTTGATAGGTGTACTAGGTGTCTATTTTTTATATAATAGGAATGAAGAAAAATATGTGGCTTCTTTTGCTTATGATATTCCCAGTATCAGCGGTGGCAATTATGTAAATGGTACAATCTTTGATTATCGGGATATTGTTTCCACGGATAATTTACAAAGAGTGAAAGATTCGGATAAGGAAAAATTCGGTTCTATCGATGTGGAAGATATGGAACCAGAAATCGTACGTTATGTTGTAAATGAAAACAATATGACTTCAATAAATTATGAAGTTCAAATCGAGAAAAAATATTTTTCCTCTTTGAAACAAGCCAAAGCTTTTTTTACGACATTGATTAATACACCATATGATTTAACCATGCAATACTTAGAAGCAAGTGATTATACGTATAACCTTGTTCAAATGGATATTGCAAATGATTTGGAACAAAAAATTCAATTGTTGTTGGATCAGTATTTGTACATTCAAAATCAATATAGTGCTTTAGTTTCAACGTATTCCAACGCTTTGGTTTCTTCCAGCTTGAAAATCATGGATTATTCAAAGAGTTTGGACTTGAAAATGACGGAAAGTGATTTGAATGCCTTGATAAATTTAGTTCAAAAAGAAGGTTTGATTGATTCCAACAATGATAAATACATTGAAGGTTTGCGTATTGAAATGGAATCTTTGCTACGTGAAAAAACAATTAATGAAGCAAAAATTACAGCTTTAAAAGCACAAATCGATGAATTGATGCAAGATGCTCAGAGCATGGGAATTTCCAATCTTAATTTGGATGCATACAATCAACAAGTAGCTGCTTTGATTTTACGAAATCAAGATATTGATATCGAAGTCGGAGTTATACGTGCAAAAGTGGAACATGCGGAAAATTCTGCTGGATTGTCGGATGAGTATAAAGCAAATTTGAAAAAAGTAAACGATCAAATGGATTACTATAAAAATATTTTGTTGCAGAGTACTCAGGAATATGCAATGGTTGAAAAAACCGTTATCAGTAAATATTCTTTAATCTACTTCGATGATCCGATTGATATTATTGATGAAACCGGTGGATTTAATCTTATTTTAGCCGGTGTGGTTTTCCTTGTCGCAGGATTTGTTCTCGGTGCAGGAATCAATTTAATTATCGATCGCAAAGATTTAAAAGTAACAAAAGAAGAAGAAAAATCTCAAGAAAAATAAAAGAAAATGAAAAAATGAAAAAGCTAAGAAGACATGTATTTGCTTCTTAGTTTTTTTTCATGCTTATTAAAAAAATTGTACAAAACTTTTTTTATAGAAAAAGAAAGAAAAAATATTTTTATAAAAAAATGACATAAATATACATATTTTTGATTTTTTGTACAATTTTTGTCGAAGAATGAAAATTTTGAAAATTCGCTTATGGTATAAATGAATTGCAGTCGCAAGTGTAAATTCAGCAAACGATTGAACGATGTTGGAGGTATGAAAATGATTTATTATTTGATTCAATATGGTTGACGATAGTGAAAATGTTGATTTTATATAGTCGATTGTTTATATTCTCATCTTTGACAGTTAAATCAAAAAGAAACGAATAAAAGTGGCTAAATAAAGGCAATTTTATGTATTTTCAGTT
>CANRDP010000035.1 GCA_947629415.1 uncultured Bacilli bacterium | reverse complement strand
CCCCCTTGCCGCGCTTTTTATATTCTAATACATCCTTTTTATCCCCGTCAAGAACTTTTTTCACTTTCTTGAATTTTAATAATGACATAAAAAATCAAGCATTCTTTCCGAAAAAAACGAATGTATTTTTACTCTTAAAATATTTTTTTTATTCCTTTTATGTTTTGTTTTCTCTTTATATAAAATAAAGAAAGAAAATCTTTAATAGTTTTCCCAAAATCTTTTGGTATAATTTTTAATTTCTTCATCGGAATAGCAAGCAATGTAATGAGACCATTCCACTTTAAATAAATCCTGATATTTATACGTAAGGAAACGCTGATCGATTAATAATACCACTCCGACATCTTCGGAAGTTCGAATCACTCTTCCGGCAGCCTGCATCACTTTGTTCATTCCCGGATTTGTATAAGCATAATCGAATCCGGAAACACCCTGACTTTCATAATATTCTTTCATTAAATTCCGTTCAAAGCATAATGCCGGTAACCCGACACCGACAATAACTACACCAATTAAGCGATTTCCCGTTAAGTCGATACCTTCTGAAAAAGAACCTCCGAGAACGGCAAAACCAATTGTTGTTTTGTCTGGATTATCCTGAAATTTTGAAAGAAAAAAATCTTTTTCCAATAAATCCATTTCTTTTTTCTGTGAAATTACTTCATAATCTTGCTTTGGAAAATGTGCATAAACATCTTCCAAATATTGATAAGATGGGAAAAAGACAAGATAATTTCCTACTCTTTCTTTTACCAGTGCCAAAATGGAATCGACAATTTTTTGATAAGAATATTTGCGATTTCGATATAAAGTGGAAATATCTCCCCGAACAAGAAGCAACAAGTGATTTTTTGGAAAAGGAGACGGTAACTTCATCGTCGGAGAATCTTTGTCGCCTCCTAAACAACTTATGAAATATTCTAGTGGTGTTAAAGTCGCGGAAAAATAAATCGCTCCCCGTAATTTTTTCACCGTATCTTTCAAGAAGAAAGAAGCATCAAGGCATCGTAAATAAAGACATGATGTATCGTTTTGAAAATAAATTTTATAATTTTCTCCATAATATTCATGAATTTTTAAAAAACGATTTACCGCGCGGAAGCAAGTTAAAAAGGTGTCGGAAATGAATTCTTCGTAATTTTTCAAAATATCTTGGGAAATTTTAAAATAATCCTGTAATATATCAAAAAAATCTGTCGGGACATCCGGAGAAAAAATCGTAAAATCTTCCTCGCTTTTCAATGTTTCGAATGCATGAATCAATTTTTTTAGAACTCGTTTGAATTTTACATGTCGATGGATTTTAAAAAGTTCATAAAGCAAAGTAAAATCTCCCGCTTTTAATTCCGCAGTATACATATCAAGACTACGTTCGGCCAAATTATGTGCTTCATCAATTAAGGCAAAATACGGTGTTTTGCTTTCTTCAAAATATCGCTTTAAATAAACCAAAGGATCGAATAAATAATTATAATCACAGATAACCACATCACAATAAAGGGAATAATCCAGTTGCAATTCAAAAGGACACATTTCTTTTTTGCTGGCAAAATCCAAAATCGTTTCCATATTTTCTATTTCCGGTCCTTGTAATAATTCTTCCAATGCAGGACGCAATTTAGTGTAATACGACCGAGCATAAGGACATTCATCCGGATTGCACATTTTTGCAGTACTCCGACACATATTTTCCTTACTTGAAAGAAGTACCGATTTAACAAATAAACCTTTTTTTATCATCTGCTTCAAAGCATCCAAAGCCACATTTTTGGTTTGATTTTTAGCCGACAGATAAAATATTTTTTCATTCTTTCCCTCCGGGAATGTTTTTATCGCCGGAAATAAAGTAGAAATGGTTTTTCCTGTTCCTGTCGGTGCTTCAAAGAAAAAAGTACCTCCGTTTTTGCATACGCTGTAAACATATTGCGATAATTTTTTTTGCCCGACGCGAAATTCGCTAAAAGGAAATTCCAGTGTCTGAATCGATGCATCCCGCCTTTCTCTTAATTTTAATCTTTTGCGATAAAAAGAAAGATAGTCATGAAGATATGTTTCCACTTTTTCTTTCAATATCTCAAAAGAAAATACAAAACTTTTAAAAAGTTTGGAATCATCATGCTGAGAAATATAGGTGAGACGAATTTCCATTTCATCTTCTTCTTTTTCCATCGCATATAAATACGCATAGCAAATTGCTTGGCCCAAATGCCATTCTCCCTGCGATTCATAAAATTCTTCCAAAGGTGCCACGGTCGATTTGATTTCATCAATAACCGGTATCTTTCCACCTAGAATAATACCATCTGCCCGACCTTCCAAGGTAATGAGAAAATCTTCGAATTCCAGTTCCTGTTTCAAAGGAACTTCGCTTAGATAATCTCCGTTTTGTATTTTTTGATACCGCAAATGAATCCGTGTACCTTCGGTCATGGAAGCATTATTAAAAATACGGGAATCAATATCTCCTCGCCTTAAAAGAAAATCAACTAATTCATGAATAGATAAGTACAAATGTTCCATAGGCATATTATAACGGATTTATTCTCTTTGTTTCTACTTATTCTCGAAAAGAAAAAAAGAAAGAAACTTCCCAAGCAAAAAAACAAATATTTTAAAAATACACAAAATAAAAAGTGTCAGAATACAATATATTTCTTCATGGTGACCTCTAGGCAATTACTAATCGCTAATTTAGGTTATTTTCGATGATTATTTTGCTCTAAATTTTACGATATTTCTTTAATTTTTTTTATTTTCATTTTTTCATTTATTTTTAAATTCGCACAATTTTCGTACAATGAATTTGAACTAGTGAATCACTTTCTTTTGCACTTTAATAAAAAAATTTGATATTTTTTTTAAATGAACTATACTAGAAGAGAGATAAGGACTTGTTGAAAGTTTATTCTTAATGAGAATCATCGCCATGATTCTCTTTTTTTGCACAAAAAAAGCCTCTTAAAATTTTTGAAACACCATTTAAATGCTCCAATAAAATGTCGTGATTTCCTCTTTAGCAAGTACATATTCTACATAAAGAATATTCGAATTTGGAATCATCGAATAAATCCAGTTGTAGAGAACCTCGGACTGCTTATCGAGTTCTTCTTGTAAATCGAGCTCTCCATTGTAGTGATCTAATTCCGGAATATATTTTTGAATTTCTTCAGCATCTAGAGAAAATCGTGTGTTCCTTTGTCATAGATCATTCTATCTAAAAAATTTGTTTTCTTAACCTTGATTTCCATTTTTGCTCCTTTCTTCCAATAAAAAACCACCATTTAAGGTGGTTTTGCATAAAATATTTATATTTAAAATGTAGATTAGGTGGAAAATCTTAATTGACTGAAGATTTACCACATCTCAGGGCAAATTCTCCATTCACCCTCGCTTCCATCTTCCTTTCCATCCCAACATAAATCCGCATATTTTATTGCTTCAATATGTTTTTGAGGATCTCCATCAGGTTCTAATCTTTTACGCATATATTCAGGTAAAGGTGGAAATTTTTCTAATTCTTCTTTGGTAAAATCACATATGTCTTTTAATATCATCATATTTTTAATCCTCCTTCTATTTTTACTATATCACATTTATTTTTATTTATAAATACAATCAAATTCATTTCCTTTAATAAAAATCTTTTTTGGCTTTTCTCCGTTTTTATAATCATTATCTGTTCTAAATAATCCCATGCTATTTATATGAGGATTATTTTTTAATTGATCGAATACATCTAATGGCTTTCCATCGTCTCTCATTAAATTATTTGGATGAACCAATCTTCCTGTGTCAACATATCTTTGTAAATCGTTTTGTAATGCTCTTTTTAATGGAACATACGCTTGTGCGATATGGATTTCGTAATATATGTACTAATAACTTCTTTCTTAGCTAAAGAGATATTAGAATAAACACCGATGACCTCGAAAGAGTGAACACGACTTCTTTTAATACCTAAGACATAGACATAGTCTTTATTTTTGTTGTTAGCAATTTGACTTTTGCTCATTTAAATGTACCTCCTATTTGAATTGATTTTTCATTTTTTTGAACATTTTTACTTTTTGCTTTTAAAGCATAAAAAAACTTACTACCTTAATACTTATACTAGATAGTAAGTTAATTATTTTTATATATTAAATAATCTTTTAACTAAGTATATTTATATATAACATACTAGTCATACTTGTAGATTTAATATATATTATGGCTTTCGATATGCCACTCTTGGTTCGCTTGCTTGCTTTTGTTTTTCTCTGGCAGGAAGAATATACCTTTTTTCGTAAGCACTCATTGCCATAAGAGGTATTCCACCATATGTTCTATAAACATAATCAACACCTTCCTTAAAATCTTTATCGGTGATGAATGGAGCACATCTTTCATAAACTTCTGTTTTTTGGTTGTTATATTCAGCATATTCTGGTGAATCAAAATCTTCAAATTTAAAGTATTTTCTTTTGGATCCAAACATCCATTCAATTACTTCTTTCATGTATTCTGTCATTTCTTTTTCTCCTTTCTGTTTATTTCGTTTTTACTTGCATCATAATCCTCGTTTATTATACAACAATAATCAAAATCTTCATATTCTTTTTGCAATTTAGGATTGTTATCCCATTCTTGTTTCTTTTTCCAGTCGAGCATTCATTGTGGTTAAATATTTTTGCAATTTTCATGGCATTTTCAATCATTTAAAGATATGACCATAGAACCATACAAAACAAATATACTAAAAAATCAAATCTTCATCAATTCATGATTCATTACTTCAAACATTCATTTGCCACTTTATTGATCAATGGTAATATCAACTCAGGACAATATCTCCATTCATGGGACACTCAACTGTAGACCAAACATAGAACAATACGAACATCTTTATCCCGAGTCAACAAACATTGCAATTGAGTACATAAATAAGATTTTAGATTAAAATTCGTACAATTTCAAAAAAATAAAAAGTTAAAACAAAAAAAGTGCTAGATTTAAACTTTTTTCTAGCACATTAATTTTTCATGGTGACCTCTAGGCGACTCGAACGCCTGACCTACTGCTTAGAAGGCAGTTGCTCTATCCAGCTGAGCTAAGAAGCCGAATGCCATATTATCATAGCATATTTTGCGGTTCTGTCAATCTTTTTTCTTTGTCCTTATTTAAATTTCTACTTCATTATATACAATGGAAGAAACTTCATAATTTTCTTCTTCGATAACACCTTCGACAGCAACGCTTTCTCCTTCTAAAGTAAAGGAAACCGGTGTATCTTTTTGCATAATATCCATGGAAAGTAACAGTAAATTATACAAATCATTATTTACCAGATTTTCTTCAATCAACGCTTCTTTATTCACAGCAAAAGTCATGGTATCCATCGGTGATTGATCTTTGGAAAGCATTTTGTAAAGATCTAAGGAACGATATCCGGTAGATGCCGCATGTCGATAAGATAATCCTTTATAAAATGTTAAATTATCCTTTTCTTGTTTTTCCACGAACATGGAAACGGGAACATAATACGAAGTATCACCGATGGTTTTCGAATAATAATAGGTCATCAATTCTTTTCCGATGGTCGTCGATAATCCATAGGAACTTACGATATTTATTCCCATTTGTTGATCCAGGATACCACTGAAAAGTTGATCCGTTACTTCAATGGAAACCCGATTTACTTCATCAAATTGAAGCATCGTGTATGTAATTGAAGAATAAAGTTTTTCTTTCGGCACTTTATAATTCATAAACTCTTCGGAAAGATTCAGAGCCAATAATCCATCTTCCAAAGTAAAGGATAATACCCTTGTTTCCGCGGGAATTAAGCCTTTTAGATGCTCATTTGTAACAACACTGTCTACTTTGAGAAGATTAAATGTTTCCAAAATCTCTTCATGAATGGAATTCATTTTGTCCAAATGAACACTCAAAGGAATGGTATCATAATCTTCACTTAAAAGATAAACTCTTCGTACCACGGTTTCATCTTTTAATTGCACAATGGAATCAAACGAAGGATTCCTTTCCGAATTTGCATATTGAATTCCCAATATCGTGCCGATAACAATAGCCCCAACCGGTAATACTCCCAAAGTGACAATTTTCAATACCCGTTTTACTTTCGGATGCGAATCTCCCCATGAAGTAATAAAAAAGAATGGTTTGGTTCTTTTTTTAAAAAATTTTTGTTTCGACTTTTTTAAGGCTCTCTTCTTTTTAAATCGCTCAAATAAATTCATCGCTATCTATCTCCTAAAAGAATCTATGACGGCTCAGAAAAGAATATGTCTTCAGAAGAAAAAAACTTTTGATAAATTTCTTTTCTTTTCGTATAAAAATGTATCGTCATCTTTTCTTCTGCCGAAGGAAAATTCTGAATAATTTCTTTTTCAAACGAAAAAACATCACATTTTCCGTATTTTTTAAATAAAAACTTTACTAAAGGATAATGCGTGCAAGCCAAGAGAATTTTCTCAGGAAAAGAAATTTCTTTTATCGTATGAATAATATTATAAAAATTTCCTTGCTCAATATCATTAGCTAAAGAAGGAATTGCCAAGACATTTTTTTCTCCGCGAGATCTTAAATAATTTGTCGTGGCAAGTGTTGCCACGATCGTAACGTTCTTTTCCCGATGCAATAAATTATATTGTAAAACAGAAAGAATCGGAAAAGGATAAAATTCCTCTGTTATCATCGTAGATAATGTGTTACAGGCAATGAAGACGAGATCCGGATGAAAAGCTGCTGCTTTTTGTAACATTTCCCGATAAATATGTTGCAAATCCTCTTGAGATTTATTGCCCAATGGAAAAGCATCTTCTTTTAATAGAAGAATATAAGTATTTCTTTTTTCCTGAAAAAGGATTTCACGGATAAAAGGAACAACACCCATCCCGGAATCGATCAAAACAATTTTCATATTTCACTTTATGAAATAAGGAAAAAATTAATACGCAAAATATTGACGGCCGATAATATAACTGAAATAAAGGATATACAAAACGACGAAAACCAATCCTTGCCAACGAACGATCTTTTTCTTGAAAAGAGCAAAAAAGAAAATCAAAAGTCCGGATACCAACATACACACAATATCAATGATGGAATCCGTGGAAATATGCATCGGACGAATCGTCGAAGAAAGTCCCAAAATCAAAACAATATTAAAAATACAACTTCCCACCGCATTTCCTACGGCGATATCATTTTCTCCTTTTTTGGCTGCCACCATACTGGTAACAAGTTCCGGTAAACTGGTACCGATGGAAACAATGGTAAGCCCCACGAGTGCTTCGCTCATTCCAAAGGAAATTGCCAGACTTGAAGCACTATCTACGACAAAATTTCCGCCAAAAATAATTCCCAATAAACCGATAGCTACCAAAAGTAGATTTAGCCACCATGGTTTTTTCTTCCAAATTTTCTTTATTTTTCCCATAAAAGAATCATCTATAATTTCTTCTGTAACTACTTCTTCTTCCTCAATATTTTTATTTTTTTTGCTATCTTTCAATCCTCTGAAAATAAGGAAAATCATATAAAGGAAAAATAAAGAAAAAATAACGATCGATTCCCAGAGCGATAACTCATAAGATGATGAACCGAGGAAAGCAAAAAGCAAAAGCAAAACGCAAATGCCCAAATAAATCGGTAAATCAAAACGGAACATTTCTTTTTTCACGACAATCGGATGAATAATGGCACTAATTCCAACGACAATAAGAATATTGAAAATATTACTCCCGATTACATTTCCGAAACTTAAATCATTTAATCCTTGAATAGCCGAAGTAACACTGACACTTAATTCGGGAGCACTGGTACCGATAGAAACCAAGGTTAAGCCGATAATTAAAGAAGGAATTTTCAATGCTTTTGCAATATTCGAAGATCCTTCGACAAAAAAATCCGCACCTTTGATTAAAAAGACCATTCCAAGAATCAAAAGTAAAATATTAAGAAAAATTTCCATAAATCCTCCGATAAAAAAAGTCCATCCGAAATTTTCTAACATAAAGTCTCGAAATTTCAAATGGGCCCGAGTATATTCTACTGTCTTGACGTATCCCATTCCATCCGAAGATGGCTTCTACTCCCTTTTAAGCATCCCTTTCTTTTCTACTATAACACAGTTTAATGGATAGAAAAAGAAAAAATTCTTTCATTAAAAAAGTAGCCCCAAGTGGAGGCTACAACGAGAGTTCGTTCATTCTAACAAGTTCAATGACGGCATGGGCTCTGCCCGGGAGTTTGACAGTTTGGAGTAAAAAAACAAAGGAAAAAGAGAAGAGTTTATACTACGTATAAAACTTCTTTTTAT
>CANRDP010000034.1 GCA_947629415.1 uncultured Bacilli bacterium | reverse complement strand
GTCATGAATATCCTCAATGCGGATCTATTTTTTGATTAATGTAACACTATATTTTTGGGGTCCTGCCTAAAGTCAGGAATATCGCAGAACAACATCGATTCACCATGTCCGAAATAGCAAAGAGTATTTTCTTTAATGGGAAGTAATGATATTTTTTTCAAAGATTCCATCAGTTGATGATTTGATCCGCCATAAAGATCGGTTCGACCGACGGAATCCCCTAAAACCGTATCTCCGAGAAAAAATGCATTTTCGTCGGAAAAATAAAATCCGGCACCACCCGGAGTATGGCCGGGAAAAAGATATACTTGAATTGAACAACCTTTTATTTTAATGACTTCTTCTTTCAAAGAAAGAAAATTTCCGGAAAAAGAAGGAAACGTAACGTGAAAAAAATGTGCACCGTTTTTTGACGGAGATAACAAAAAATCACGATCTTCCGCACAATAAATCGGTGTCTTCGGCTGTAAACTTTTTATCGCACTTAATTCTTTTATGTGATCGAAATGTCCATGCGTCAAAAAAATCGCATCCAAAGAAATTTTCTTTAATTTTTCTTTTAAACGTTTGGTTAAAGAACCGGCATCGATTAATATATTCGCCGTACTTTCAATAAGGTAGGTATTGCTTCCAAAATCCGCAGAGGATAAAAATGTGGTAATCATAAAAGCATGAAAAAAAGAGCCAATGCTCTTTATTTCTTCTCCTTGTGAAGGGTTTTTTTATCACATTTATGACAATATTTTGAAATTTCCATTTTTTCAGGATGTTTTCTCTTGTTCTTTGTTGTTATGTAATTTTCATCTCCACAAACAGAACACTTTAGGATAATGTTGTCACGAGCCATACTGCCACCTCCATAACCTATGATATAGTATCATAAACTTTGAAAAAGAAAAAGAATTCCTTGAAAAAAATCATTTTTTCTTTGAGCCAATAAATTAATCCTTTTCCTTTAAAATACATTCCAAACGAATTATCGCTTCCTGATTTCCACTTTTCGCCGCTTTTTCATACCAATATATCGCTTTATCCGGATTTTTCTTTACTCCCTCACCACGATCATAACAACGGGCTAAAAAATACATTGCGGTAGGATGATTTTCTTCTGCGGCGCAAGACCACCAATAAAATGCTTTCTTTAAATTTTTATGTTCTTCGTTGAAATAATACTTTTCCGCTAAATTATTCTGATAATCCGGATTTTTTTGTTCGGCCGCTTTTTCATACCAATAAAAAGCCGAATCTAAGTCTTTTTTTACTCCTCTTCCGTAATAAAAAAGTTCCCCTAAATGGAATTGACCGGCATCATATCCCATTTTTGCCGATAAAGATAACCAATAAAAAGCAGTTAAATAATCTTTTAAAACACCAAAACCAAACGCATAACAAATTCCTAAATGATAAGCACCATACATATTATTGCTTTTTGCGGATTCTTTTAATAACTGTATTCCTTTTTCAAAATTCGTTGCCGTTCCTTCACCATGGAGATAGCAAAGACCCAGATGATATTGTGCATCGCTATTTTTATGTTCCGAAGCCTTTTTCCACCACTGCACAGCAAGAGATTTTTTTTGTTTCGTTCCGATGGCTTTCATATAGCATCTTCCAAGATAAAATTCTGCTTCGGAATTTTCTTGCTTTGCTGCTTCTTTAAACCAAAAGAAGGCTTCCTCTTCATCTTTTGAAACGTAATTTCCTTCCAAATAAGCTTTTGCTAAAAAGACTTGTGCTTCATCGTTTCCTTTTGCAGCGGATTTTTCTAACCAGTATATTGCCAATTTTTCATTTTGTTCAAAATTTTCATCTTTCATAAATAAAATACCTAATTTATATTGTGCTTTATCATCGCCGTTTTCCGCGGCTTTATAATACCAATAAAGCGCCTTTATTCGATTCTTTCTTAAATTTCCTT
The DNA here is from genome assembly GCA_947629415.1 of uncultured Bacilli bacterium. GTDB lineage: Bacteria > Bacillota_I > Bacilli_A > RFN20 > CAG-449 > CANRPC01. Next base: position 7,640 of record CANRDP010000034.1, on the reverse strand, counting down.
TCCCTTCTTCATAATACATTCCTAATTTATATTGTGCTTTACTATGCTCGTTTTTTGCAGCCTTTTTGTACCATTCAAGAGCCAGAACTTCATTCGGTGATACTTCTCCGATTCCTTTTTCATAAATATCTCCTAAAAAGCATTGACTATTGCTCTCATCGAGATTTGCCGCTTTCTCAAGCCAATAAAAGGCTTTTTTTATGTTCGTTTTTGTTCCCCCGCCATAAAAGTATTGAATTCCGAGATAGAACATGGAATGTACTTCTCCTTTTTTTGCCGCCATAAGGAAATAGCGGTGAGCAATAGTTGAATTTTCTTCCACATAAAATCCATATTCATAAAGTATTCCCAAGCGATATTGAGCCAATGGCCATCCTTTTTTTGCCGTTAGACGATAACACTTGATTGCCATGGCCAAATCTTTTTTCACAACATAACCTTCTTCGAAACATTCCCCGAGATGATAGATTGCTCGGATATCTCCGAAGAAAGTCGCTTTTAACAAATAATCATAAGCTTTCTTTTTATTTTTCTTCACTCCGCAACCGAATCTGTACAAGAAATATAGCTCTAAACAGGCAAAACTTTTATCTTTTTCCGCTGCTTTTTTAAAATAAGAAAAAGCTGTCTTATCGTCTTTCTTTTTATCGGAAAAGATGATACCCAGCATTATATCGGCATCGGCAATATTATGTTTTGATGCTTCCAGAAAATAGGCGATTCCTTCTTTCCTATTCTTGGGCAAAATATATCCACAGTAATAAAAATTTCCCAAAATAAATTCGACTTTATAATAATGTTTTTCTATAAGATAGTGAAATAAACATAAAATATCTTTTCGAAGATATTTTGATGAAGTCAAGGATAATTCAAAGGAAGGATCTTTTTTCGAAATATTATCGACAATACAAGAAATCAATCGATAAAAATTCGGAAAATCAATAGAAGTATCGCTCAGAAAAAATGAATCAAAATCCATTAACATATCGATTTCCGCTTCAATATAACCAGCATAAGCAGCATCTTTGATAAGTTGATGACCCAGTGAAATATTTTGAAAAACTCCATGACCTTCGACATAAGAAAGACCATAAAAATATTCCGAAAGAAATTCTTTTTTGGAAAAGGCACGATGAAATGCTTTAAAGGATTTTCCGTAGTCTTTTGAAACTCCGATACCATAATAATAACATTCTCCGAGAATACGCCAAAAGTTTGGAATGTCCTTTTTCTTTTTCAATGTTTGAAAAAAAAGATTTTTTTCTTCTTCGCTCAAAGAAATTTGATATGGCAAAATACCGCTATTCAATGAATCATAAATAAAATTGAAATCAAAACTCGCGGATATTTTCATAAAAATCTCTTTTCTTTTTCTTCCTTTCCTCTATTCGACAAAATCCATTTTTATTATCTCTTTTCTATTTTCCATCGTCAAGGTAGTTGAAAAAGAAAACGATGTTTTTTTGAAAAAAGAATCGCGAAAAAATGTGATTTTTCGACTTTCTTCTCGTTCTTCTTTCATTTTTTCTCTTTCATCGACAAAAAGAAGTAAAACAAAGTGAAAACGCATTCTAAAAAAAGAAACCTTTTTTTCAACACAAAAAAAGGATATACTTGTTGCTAGGTGATAATGATGAAAAGAAATCAAACGATTCCCGTATCCGTAGGTAATATTGTTCTCGGACATTCGGAAAAAATAAAAATACAATCTATGGCTACGATAAAAACTTCAAAAATTGAAGAGGTCAGTAATCAGATCAATCAATTGGCATTATATGGTGCGGATTTGATGCGCGTATCCATTTTGGATGAAGAAGATGCAAAAGCACTTTATGAAATAAAAAAACGCATTTCCATTCCTTTAGTAGCGGATATTCATTTTTATCCTCATCTGGCCCTTAAAGCTTTGGAAAACGGTGCGGATAAAATACGTATCAATCCGGGAAATTTGCCATTGGATTCATTAAAAGAAATCATTCGATGTGCCAAAAAGAATCACGCAGCAATACGAATTGGTGTAAATTCCGGATCCATTTCCGAATCCATTCTTGAAAAGCACCAAAATAAAGTTACCGCGGATGGCATGATTGAATTATTACGTCAATATTTACTTCCTTTTCAAGAAGAAAAGTTTGATTCGATTGTTCTGTCGTTAAAATCCTCTTCTCCTTTACTGAGTATGGAAGTTTATCGTTTGGCAAGTGAAAATTTCCCCTATCCTTTGCACCTTGGCATCACCGAAGCGGGAGGAAAAGATATCGGTCTTATTCGTTCTGCTGTCGGTTTGACTCCTCTTTTACTGGAGGGAATCGGAGATACTATCCGTATTTCTTTAACAGCCGATCCATTGGAGGAAATTTTTGCTGCAAAACATTTACTGCATGATTTAAATTTATATCCGAATATGCCGACATTAATTTCCTGCCCTACTTGCGGACGAACCGAAGTGAATGTTCTGGAAATCGTAAATCGCCTGACTCCGGAATTAGAAAAAATTCATGCTCCGATTAAAGTAGCCGTGATGGGTTGTATCGTAAACGGTCCCGGTGAAGCAAAGCATGCCGATATCGGATTAGCCGGAGGAAAAAATAAATTTCTTCTCTTTTCCAAAGGAAAACCTTTACGTACGGTAAAAGAAGAAGAAGCTTATATTGTTCTTCTTGAAGAAATCAAAAAATTCATTGCATTGAAATAAAAATTTTGCATAGGATAACTTAGGTGATCTTATGGCAAATAAAAAATTAATTCAAAAATATCTGGACAATATGACTGAGGATAGCGGCATTGCTCTTGCTCGATCGTATGGTGTTGTTTTTACAAGAGAAGAAGCACACTTTATTTTGAGTTTTTTGAAAAAACATGCCGACGAGTTGGATATGGAAAATAAGGATCGTTTATTATCTTTGGCCCGGAAACAAGTCTCGGGAGCAACCTATGATAAAATCGAAAAATTATTGATGAAAACTTTACCGCGATGAATTTCTTTTTGCTTTCAAATTTTCGCGAATAATTTTCTTTTTATGCGCTTTTTCTGCTTTAATGATAGCTACTCTTATGCGCTTTTTTTGTGCAGTCTTTGTTTTACTTTTTATTTTTCTTATTTGATGATGAATTTCTTTTTGCAGATTTTCATTTCTTTTTTTCGTTGGTTTCTTTCTTTCTTTGATTTCTTTTAGGCCGTCTTCTTTCAAAATAAAAGTTTGAAAGTGGATCTTTTTTTGTAATTTCTCCATTTCAATGCTATCTTTATCTTTGAAAATAACACTGATACCTTTTTTGGAATTTCTCCCTGTTCTTCCCGCGCGATGAAAATAATAATCCAAATCTTTCGGTAAATCCAAAGAAAGTACATGGCTGACATCCTGAAAATCAATACCGCGACTGGCAACGTCACTTGCCAAAAGCAACGGATGTTCGCCATAAGACAGTTTTTTTAATATGGCATTGCGTTTTCGTGTATCGAGATTTCCACTTAAAAGTAAAGTGGATACACCTTTTTCGTTTAAGAAGTCATCCAGTTTTTCAATTTCTTTTTTGGAAGACATAAAAACAACGGCAAAATAAGGTTTTACTTCCATCAGATAACGATATAATGCCTCTTTTTTATCCAAATGACGAATATCAATCCATTGATGTACAACATTTTTCGTATTGAAAGGATCATCGCATTCTATGATTTTCGGTATCTTCAAATATTTGGCAAATCGGTTTATTTCATGTTCTTTCATCGTCGCGGTATAGACTAATACTTGTCGCGGATGAAGTAAAGTATAAATCACTTGAACATCTTCGAAATAAGAAGATTCGAGAAGCATATCCGCTTCATCGAGAACTAACGTCGATACCTGCATGGAAAAATCTCTTTTTTCAGATAAAAAAAGATCTTTGGCTCTTCCCGGAGTTGAAACAACAATCGTCGGTTCTTTGGCATTCTTCAAATTTTTTAACGAAAAGTTCCGATCCTCTGCCGTGGTTAAAGCGATTACTTGAAAAGTATCCAAATGCTTCTTCAAATTTTTTAAGAAATTCGCACACTGATAAACTAATTCCGCGGTGGGAACAAGAATCACCTTTTGTATTCCAGAATAATTTTGATCCAAAGTTTCAATCAAAGGAATCAAAAAAGCATGTGTTTTTCCGCTTCCGGTAGCACTTTTGCAAAGCAAAGAAACTCCTTTTAAAGCCAAAGGAAGACTTTTTTCCTGAATCGGAGTCATTTCGATATATCCTTCTTTTTCCAAAGCGGAAAGAAGAGAAGGTTGAATATGGTAAGAAGAAAAATTCATGTACTTATTCCTTTCGTAACACTTGTATACCGAGATCTTCCAACTGAGCATCGTCCACAGGCATCGGTGCATTGGTCATCGGACATGTAGCCGATAAATTTTTCGGGAAGGCAATAACATCCCGAATATTCTCTGTATTACTCAAAATCATCGTCAGACGATCCAATCCGAAAGCACCGCCGCCATGAGGAGGTGTACCATATTGAAGAGCATCCACAAAGTAACCGAATTTTGCTCTTACTTGATCCGGTGTCAAACCTAAAATGGCAAAAACTTTCTTTTGCACTTCCTGATCATAAATTCTTAAAGATCCGGATAGCGTTTCATATCCGTCAATAACCATATCGTAACAACTTCCATAAACCTTTAAAGGATCTTCATCAAGATATTTTAAATCTTCGTCACGAGGACGGGTGAAGGGATGATGTTCAGAAACATATCCTCCGTTTCCATCTTCCTGAAATAACGGGAAATCTACGATATAAAGTAAATCATGTGTTCCACTTGGAATTAGCCCCAGCTTTTTTCCGTAGATACTGCGAATTGCTCCTAAAGAAAAACATGCCGAACGATGCTTTCCATTGGAAATCAACAATAAATCATTTTCTTTTAAATTCGCTTCGGCAATAATTTTTTCTTTTGTTTCATCATCAAAAAATTTCAAGAAACTTCCTTCCAAAGTACCATTTTGATATTTTAAAGCAATAAAGCTTCGAATTCCGAATTTATTTGCGGTCAAATTAAGTTCGTCAAGCACTTTTCTTGTGGTCACGGAAGCTTGATTTTGCAGGACAAGGCCTTTGATTGTTTCACTGTTTTTGAAAGAATCCGGACCAAATGCCTTTAAAAAACTCAGATCGATAAGTTCCATGCCATATCTTGTGTCGGGTTTATCACTTCCGAAACGTTCGATGGCTTCTTTATACGGCATTCTTCGTAATGGTAAAGATACTTCATATCCGATAACATCTTTGAATATTCGTGCGATTAAATTTTCTAATAACGTCAAAATTTGATTTTGGGATAAAAAAGACGTTTCAATATCAATCTGTGTAAAATCCGGCTGTCGATCCGCTCTTAAATCCTCATCCCGGAAACAACGTACAATTTGGTAATATCGTTCAAAACCGGCGACCATCAAAAGTTGTTTGAATATTTGCGGTGATTGCGGTAAAGCATAAAAACAACCTTTTTTCACACGACTAGGAACAAGATAATCCCTTGCCCCTTCCGGTGAAGACAAAGTAAGAACGGGTGTTTCCACTTCAATAAAATCTAGACTTTCTAGATAAGCTCTCGTCGCTTTACAAATGGCGTTGCGGATAAAAAGATATCGCTGCATCTTCGGTCGTCGTAAATCAAGATAACGATATTTCAATCGAGTATCTTCCAAAGCATCCGTTTCATCCTGAATCAAAAACGGAGGTTGCTTGGATGAATTCAAAATCGTTATTTTTTCGGCGACAACTTCGATTTCTCCGGTAGCTAAGTCTTTATTGGGACTATTTCTTTTTCGTACGATTCCATCGACTTCAATCAAATATTCGCTTTTGATTTGTTTGATTATTTCATTTTCTTCTTCGATGAAAATCTGCGTATATCCGTAGCGGTCACGTAAATCAAGAAAGATAATGGAACCGAGATTCCTTTTTTTGCTTACCCAACCGATAAGATGGACTTTTTTACCGACATCGCTTAATCGTAATTCACCATTATTATGTGTTCTATCCTTCATGATGTTCCTCCATTAAATGTTCGTCGAAATAATCGACTAAATCTTCATATGCCACATTTACCTGTTCTTGTGTTAATAAATTTTTTACACCATACGTATGTTCTTTTATTTCGTTTTCTCCGACAATAAGAGCAAAAGATGCTTTTTTACGGGTTGCTAGCTTCAATTGTGCTCCGATATTTTTATTTTCATAAGTCAAATCAACGGTAAATCCTTCATTGCGCAAAGAAGAAGCAAGGTAGAAAGCATGTTCTATTGTTTCATTTCCCATGTGCACCACAAAAATATCCACGGTGGTTTTTTCATAACAATCCGGATCGATTTCTTTCAATAAAGTATTGATTCTTTCTAATCCAAAAGCCAGACCGACACTGGATAAACTCGGCCCACCGACATCATGTAACAAATTATCATAATGACCTCCGCCACCAAGAGCTCCCAAGTTTACGCCTTGATCGGAGACAAAATGATATTCGAAAACCACTTGCGAATAGTAATCAAGGCCACGTACTAAATTCGGATCGATTTCATATTCAATTTGACATTCATCCAATATCTTGATAATTTTTTGGAAATATTCCTTTGCCGAATCGGTCAAATAATTCTCAATTTTCGGCGCATTGGCAATAATTTTTTGATCTTCTTCCGATTTGCAATCCAGGATTCTTAGAACGTTGGTATCATATCTTCTTTGACAATCCTCGCACATGGTATTTTTGTATGGTTTAAAATATTCTTTTAATGCCGCCTTATAATTTTCCCGACTCAAAGAATCTCCGATAGTATTGATTTTCAGAATTACTTTCGGAAAACCGAGCATTAAAAGAGAATTATACCCAAGCATAATCGCTTCCGCATCTAAATAATAGGAAGATACACCGACACACTCGACACCGAATTGAGTAAATTCCCGATATCTTCCCGCTTGAGGCCTTTCATAACGGAAAACATTTCCGCAATAGAAGAATTTCAATGGCAAATCCTGTGCATATAATTTATTGGTTACGATAGCTCGCATCACTCCTGCCGTCATTTCGGGACGCAAAGAAATGTTTCGTCCCCCTTTATCGACAAAAGAAAACATTTCTTTATTGACAATATCACTGCTCTCCCCGACAGAACGGGTAAAAAGCTCCGTTTGCTCATAAGTTGGAATATGAATGGGAACATATCCGTAGGTCAAAGCAATGGCACTGAGTGTTTCTTCGATCTTTTTCATATTCATGGCATCATCACCATAGGCATCATATGTACCACGTTGTATTTGGTAATTCATCTTATCCTCCTCATAAAAAAAGTACCTTTTTAAGGACGCTTCCGCGCGGTACCACCTTATTTCACATTTCTGTGCACTCTTGAAGATAACGGATTCACCGAAGTAAAAACTTCATTCTCCATGGTGTCACCTTACCTATTTCCTTAATTCTTACACCAAACGAATCTCTCTAAGAAGGAAAATGGTAATTCTTCCATTTCATCGAACAAAATCATTATAAAGAAAAAAAGAGGGAAAAACAACAATAATCTCGGAACAAGGTAAGAATTGTTAATTATAAAAGCAAGTGCAACAAACAAAGAGAGAAACGAAAAGAAAATGTTGCAAACAGAAGTAAAATTAC
>CANRDP010000033.1 GCA_947629415.1 uncultured Bacilli bacterium | reverse complement strand
CTTTTTATTTTTCATTGAAAGAATTATTCTTCATACGATTGGAAACTGCGCAAAAAATGCGTTAAAATCTGTCCGATAATCGGTGTTTCTCTTACTCCCATGCGGATACGTGTTAAAAGTTCCTCATCTTTTCCGATGGTATAATTGCATATTTTTAAACCGACATAGGGAATATCAAAAAGATGACATGCTAAAGCCACACCGCCGGATTCGGTATCCGTAGCAAAGATCCGATCGACTTTTAAATAATGATCTTTTAAAATCGGTTCGATTTCTTCTTTTTTGGTATAAAAAACATTCGAAGATAAAAGTCTTCCCTGTATCATCTTTTTTCGTGATTTTTCCGAAATATTTTTTAATTTTTGCAATAAGTCATCATTACTTTGAAAATAAGCCGGAAGGCTAGGAAATTGCCCATATTTCGATTTATTCAATTCCATCATGGAAACTTGCGAAAGATAAATACGTTCGACGACATAAATATCTCCCTGCTCCAATCCCGGATGTAAAGAAGAAACCATCCCGACATTTACCACGACATAAGGTTCATACTTCTGAAGAAGTAGACTTGTCGCTATGGACGCTAATTCCTGACCATATCCGGTATAAGCCAACACTACATTTTTCCCACCATATTCACCTAAAGTCACGGGAAAAGATTTTGCCACAATTTCTTCCTGAGGATGAAATAATTTGGTTTTCAGAAAACTGATATCATCCAATGTTGTTCCAATAATCAAAATCTTCATACGCTTTCCTCCGTATTTTTCTTATTTTTCGTTTCAAAACGATTTTGTTCCAACAAATGTTCATAATCCACAAAAGATAAAGGTCTGGAATAATAATATCCTTGAATTGCATCGCAATCCGTTCGTTTCATGATATTTACTTGCCCTTGCTCTTCAATACCTTCCGCAACTACATAGCAATTTAATATTTTCGCAATATCAACAATAGCGGAAACCAAATTTCTCGATTGTTTATCTCTTTCCATATCGCTGAAAAAGGATTTATCGATTTTGATGGTATCAAAGGAAAATTTTTTCAAAACCGACAAAGAAGAATATCCGGTTCCGAAATCATCCATAGCAACTCGTATACCCATTTCACGAATTTTTTTGATAATAGCCGCAGAAAATAAAATATCTTTTGCCACAATCGACTCCGTCAATTCCACTTCCAAATATTTTGTGTTGATTTCATATTTTTCCGTGATGTGTTTCAAAAAAGGAATTAAATTTTTTCGTTGCAAGTCATGATTGGATAAATTAAACGATACCGTCAGTAATCGTTTTTTACGTTCCCTTAAACTTTGTAAATCTTTACAAATTTGCTCAATGATAAATTTATTTAATTGAAAAATAAATCCACTTCGCTCCGCCAAGGGCAAAAACACTTCGGGGCCGATAAATCCTTTCACGGGATGATTCCATCGTACCAAAGCCTCCGAACCGACAAAGCGATTGATTTTAATATCAAATTTCGGTTGGTAATATACTTCGAATTCTCCATTTTCCAATCCTTTTTCCATCTCATTCATCAGTATCAAATCCTGACGGGAATCTTCAACCATGGTATTTTTGAAAATAATCATATTCTGCTTTCCGATTCCAACTTTAATATGTCGGGCAATGTTCGCCTTTCGCACCATTTCGCTCAATTCTTCTTTCGTATTTTCAATAAAATAAATACCGAAAGTCAATAAAATCGGAATATTCAAATGCAATTTTTCCACTTCGCTATCAATCTCTTCTTCCAAAGCCTTAAATTCATCTAAGTAAGAAGATCCTTCTTCATAAAAGCGATACAATAAGAAATACGTTGAATTGTATCCGAATTCCAAATCATTTTGATTTAGATAATATTTTTTTGTCACGCCAACAACTTTTTGCAAAACTTGTAAGCCGACATTATATCCAAGACCTACAACAATACCGTCCTGAAAATTTTGAATTTCAAAAGAAACAAGAATTCGTGTTCCTTCTTTTTTCTTTTTTAATTGTCTTTGAACCCGATTTTTAAATTCTTCTTCGGTGATGACACCTAATTCCTGATTGAATTGGGTAAGATACAGGGCTCTTTTTCTTTGCACCAAAAAAGCGCAAAAAAGACAAATCAATAACAACAAAATAAAACAAGGAGTAAGGATCGTAGTTAAAAGAATTTCGTTTTTATCAAAAATTTCAGGATGACTTAAATAAATCACACTTCTTCTTATGAAAAAAATCATAATACCGATAAGTAAGAACAAACTGATACCATATAAAATAAGGATTAAAGGATCAACAATTTTCTTTTTCTTTTTCATACTAATTCTCCTTTTTCTTTTTCCACTCTTTCCATAAATCACGAATATTCAGTAAAAAGATAATCATTAAAGGAATAAAAATCAAAACGATATACCCTATCGGTGAAGAAGTAAAAGAAATAAAAGATCCTAAAAATCCACTGATAATTATCACTTTTCCCAAAATTCGATCAATGGTCGTATAAGAAGGATCATAATCTGCACGGGAAAGAGACTTCTTTTGTTCTTCTATTTCCAATCGTTTCTTATCTCCCATTGTAAAATAATGTTTTTCCCCATCGACGATTTCAATATCAACAACGCGGTGTGTAATCGGATTTACTTTGGACCATGTTGCCTCATATGTAATAATATCTCCGATTGCAATTTCTTCTTCCGATACTTTTTTTACAATAATTCCGGAAGAACCGGCTTCTAAAGTCGGCTCCATCGAATCGGTAAGTACAAGCATCGTTTGATAACCGAAAACAGTTGGTATACCATAATTACTCATTGCACCGATTCGCCCGATAATGCTAATACCTATAAACAAAATAAGTACGATAGCAAAAAACCAAGAGAAAAACTTTGAAATAAATTTCATCGTACCGGTTCTCCTTCTTTTAAAGCAAGCACCTTTTCTTTTTGCTTTGCTTTCTCTGATTTTTGTTGTTCTTTTCTTTTTTGTTTTGCTTCTTCTTTTGCTTTTTCCTCTAAAGCGGTACGACGAATTCTCTCTCTTTCTTTCGCCAGCAATTCTTTTTCTTTTTGCTTTTCTTTTTCCAATCTTTGTTTTTCTTTTCGTTCAAGAAGAAGTCTTTCTCTTTCTTTCTTTTTCTTTTCTTCTTCCAATTTCTTTTGTTCTAAAATTTTTTCTTGCAAAAGACGGCGACGCTCTTTTTCTTTCAAAGCCATAAGACGTTTTTGTTCTTTTTCCTGCAAGGCACGTAAAGCCATGCGTTCTTTACGCAATTGCTCCTTCTTTCGCTTTTCTTTTAAAGCTTCTTCTTTCTTTAAAAGAGTCTTTTGCTCTGGAGAAAGATAATCGGCATATTGCGGATCGATTTGATTAAACTTTGCATCCGAAACAAGAGGATCTTGAACCACACGAATTAATTTTGGTTTCACAACATGTTTTCGTGTTTTTGTTTCCTGTGGTTTCCGTTTAAACTTTGATTGTTCCATCGATAAAGAAGAAACAAACATATATTTCATCAGTTCTTCAATATATTTATTGGTAAATTCTTTTTGTGTTTCTTTTACCCGAATCCGAATACCGAATTGATCGTATTCATCTAAAAATTTCGATAATTTATAAGCTTCATGATAATCCACATTTTTTCGCAATATATTTGTCATCTTCACAGGAAAAGGAATCGGTTTCGAATCCTTTAATCTTTCCATGAATTCACTTTGGGAAAGAAATTGAATTCTTCTTCGAAGAAGAGCGATTTTCCGCATTAAAGCTTCATTTTTATCTCGTTTTCCCGCATCTTTTCCCGGAATGGAAACTTTTACTTTCGATTCGATTTCATAAGTTGCTTCATCCATTTTTACTTTCGCAGTAACCTTCATAAAATCCGAATCCAAAGTAAGGACATGATTTGTTAGATATTCATAACGTATTTCCATAAAAACCGCTAAACGATCCACCAAGCATTTAATAAAACGATTTTCATAAATTGCATAATCATCTTCCGCGGTAATATTCAATATTTTTGACGGAATAACATTCCCGTTTTCATCAATATCCTTCACAAATTGGGAATGTGATGAAAGATGCATCACGGATTCCGCGGTTGTTTTTTTTGCTAATTCAATCGGCACGACGTTTCGTTCCGTTTTGATAAACTTTTTCGGATCTTTTATAATTTTTTCTATTGCCGTTACACCGGATTCAATCGCCTTAATCCATCGCTCATCAAAACGACGAATTTCTTCTCGGGAAATTTGTTGAAAGGTATTTTCATTATTAAAACGGATGTGATCATAAAGCCTTTTTGCCACATCATCATGCTTCAGAAGGTAATTCAGGCGTTGATAAAATTTTCGACGAACATCTTTTATGGTTCTTTCTTTTTTCTTTTTTATTGCTTTTTTTTCATCAACCATCCTTTTTACCTCCTTTTCTTGTTCTTATTAGTGCGATTTAATCATATCTTCAATGGTTCGCTTGGATTCTACAAATGTACCTCTTCCAAACAAATGATCGATTTCACTTTCCAATTGCTTTAATTCTTCCTTTAAAAAGGAAAGATTCAAAGCTTCAAATTTCTTTAAAATTTTCGTAGCAAAGATAAAATCCAAGCCCTCTAATTCGGTACCACCGCAAGCAACATAATTCGGAATAAATGTGGTTAATTGTTTTAAAATACGGTTACCAAAGGCCAATTTAAACTTACTGATGACAAAAGAATCCAATTTATCGAACTTCTCCAACAATTTCGGGGACACCGGATAATTTTTCTGTGCATCCTGATAAAGTTTTGTCAAATAATCATAAGAAATAATCATCGGTTCGGTAAATTCGCAATCAAAAGGAATTCCTTTATTATTAAAGAATAAAGAAATTGCACGATCATAAACTTTGTCGGTAATCGTAAAAGTCGAATCGTCATTATTCGCCGTTCCGATAAACCAGATGTTTTGAGGAATCAACAATTTTCCGTCATGCAAATGTTTCGGATCACTGTTTTCATCGGCATTCGTTATCAATTCGATGTTCCATTCCGAAACATTCGGCATTTCCATAATCGATAAAAATTCGGCAAAATAATATTCAATACGTGCCAAATTCATTTCATCCAGAATTACGATATTCAAATCTTCCCGATATGTTGCTTCATAGACTGCTCTTAAAAATTCGGTTTCATTGAATTTTTTTGTAAATTCATTGTAATATCCCAATAATTCACTACGATCTCTCCACGAAGGTTGCACCGAACAAATTTTGGCATTATTTTGAAAAAATTTTCCCAAAGCATAAGGCAACGATGTTTTACCGGTACCAGAGATACCTTCCAAAATCAATAATTTTGATGTTCCCAATCCGGCAAAGAAAGCTCGCATGGATTTTATTTCATAATACAAATGCAATTGTGATGCCGCAAATTTTCGAAAACGTTCCACAATTTCGTTCAAAGGAATCTTATCTTGTTCTGCCATCACAATTTCGGGATTATAATCCTGATACTTTTCATCCACGAGAGTCAATTTGGCAAAACGACCTTCCAGAGATACTTCCTGCGGCTTTTTTTCCTCACCCGTTAAATCTTCTTTACGGACTCCCAAAGATTCTGCCTTTAAATTCAAAATCTTATCTTTATCCTGCACGGATTTATATAATTCATAATTCAATTGTTCGATTTCCGCTTGCAATTTTTCTTTTTCAATTTCTTTTTTTGTAAAATGAATATATTTTTTTATACCAAGAAAAAGGATAAACAGAAGTAAACCGAAAAAAGCGGCAAATAATAGCCAAAAAAGGACAAATAAAATCCAACCTCCCGCTCCGAATCCATTTACATGAAGATTAAATATGTTTCCATACTCTTCAAATTCCTCGGGAACAGGGGCCCATGGGTTTGCAAATACATTTTGAAAAAATCGTCCTATATTTGCAAATAACTCTTCAAATAATTCTTTGATATATTGAAAGAAATCATTCATATTTTTACTCCTTTCGGTCTTTTACTATTCTTTTTACAAAAGAAAAAATCTATGAGTTTAAAAGAAATGTCGTGGTTCTTGCACGGAAAAGGTTAAAGAGATATCAAAGGTTGCATTAGCCACTTTCGATGAACAATCCTTATCCCAACCTTCCGCATAAATCGTTGCCACAAATGGAGTTGCTTCTTTCCCGTCCACATAAAGTAAAGCATTCGTCAAGATGCTTTCGTATTCCTCCTTATTTTCAAGCATAGAAGGAAGAATCGGTTTTCGTTCTTGATAAGTTACTAAACCATTTTCAATGGATTTTTCCATATCAATGGCTTCAATACCTTCTTTTGTAGAAACATTTCCATTGTTTGCATCAGAATTTTGATTTCCCAAAGAATTTGTCGTATAGGTCAATGATTCTTCATGCGCATAATCTCCGTAAAGAATTTCTTTTCCTTCGAAATAATCATAATAAAAATCCTTGGGATACAAATCCAAACGTCCGCAAAAAGAGGTAGGAATATAATTCTTTTGCTCATCGTAACTTGGTAAGGGTTCATAAATCGAATAATTGGCATAAGAAGTACTCTTCGAATACATGGAAATTCTTAAGGCCTGAAGAACATCTTCATCCTTTGAGGTAAAGGAAGTACTCTGATCCAAAAACATATAATAAGGTCGATCGGCTTTAACGAAAAATTCAAATTGATAAGCTTCTTGATGTAATCGATTCTCACTCAAAAAGCCTTCTCCTTTTTTATTGGATTGCGTTGGCATTGATGTAAAACGAGGATAATCATCGGATTGTTCTATATCGATTTTTCCGTTTTCTTCTTTTAACCAATTCCTTTCATAAGCCGAAGAAATCGGTAAGAGACTACTTTCCTCCGTGAGATATCCGAAATCCAACAATAATTCCTGATTTATTTCTTTTACATAATAAATATCTTCACTCCACGCTTCTTCATCGGAATATTTTTCTTTCAAAGACTCTAAAGATTTTTGCTCATCTTTCAATTGCAAACCAAACAAAAGTTCTTCATTACGATTGCCAATCTGCAACTGAAACATATCGACATCGCCTTCTCTTCCAACCGAATACCAAGCAAAAGAAGAACCAACAAGACATACGAAAGAAAGAAAAAACGTAGAAATCGCAAGGATAATCTTCTTTTTCTTCTTTTCCATGTAGAATTCTCCTTTCTCTTCTTTTATTATAGGACTTTAAAGCCTATCGTGGATTCCAATTGCTTCGGATTATTTTTTGAATCGGAAGCAAGAATATTCGTACAATCAAGATCCCAACCTTCAAACCAAAAAGTAATTTTCAGTGTTGCGATACCTTCGGAATCAAGAGTCGTCAAATAGTTTTCTTCTTGATCAAAATAAGCAACACTATAAGAAATTTGATTCGGAATGGTACTTTCATCGGTAATGATTTCCGTACCCTCTCTTGTGTCATACTCCGTTGGCTTTTTATGTTTGACATTTTCTCCATGCCAATTTCCATTGGAATCCGGAATACTATATCCAAAATTTTCATCCATCATCGCTTTATCGACTTTCCGATAGTTTACTTCACCCTCACCATAGAAAACTTCATGATAATAATTATCTTCTCCTATGGTATAGTCAAAAGTACTATCACTATCCAAATCCGCATTTCCACCTACTTTTGTGAGAATCGGTTCAAGATTATTACTCTTTTCCAAAGATGGATTCAAAAGAATTCTTTTTCCCGAAGTAACATCTTCAAAAGCAATCCGCAAAGAATTATAAACGGCATCGTCGGCCATTTCATCCGTGTATTCAAAATGTAAAGCGTTCCGATCCAAATAGATGGGGGTAGAACTTTCTCCCTTAAATCGCAAATAATAAGAAATGTATTCTCCCGTTCCATCCTTTGCTAAACTTGCACGCTGTGCATTTTGATAAAGAGGAGTCTTCATCGTTGGTGCTTTTTTCAATATCAATTCCTTTGTTCCGTCAAATGAACCTGATGTAACCGGAGATAAACGATTATTGAGCCCTTTGATATCGACATAATAATCAAAATTGCTATAATTTCTATTATCTTCGGACCATGCTACCAATAATTCACTCGGTACCGTTGCTGTTTGTCCTTTTATAGATAAATTAATGTTGGAATTAATAAGATACCATGCAAAAGTACCTCCGGCAAGACAAACGGAAGCAGTAGCAAACAGAATCAAAGATAAAGCCAACTTTTTTTTCTTCATATTACTCCTCAAAAATTATTTGTCAGTTTGTTTTTTCATAAGTATCAATATTCATTCCCAATTGGATAGAAGAACCTACAGGGATTTCGCCATTACAATCCGGATCATCACCTTCAAGCCAAATGACCACAGTAAAACGAACCATTTCATTTGCTAAAATGGATTGATCTTCCATATAAATCAATGCTGCACTACTATAGGAAAAAGCAATAGCCTTTCCAAAACCATCGTCTTCTCTGCCAACCCATTCTCGATTATCATCCGCGGAAAAAGATTCCGAAGATGCTTTTGCATACGTTTTTGATTCATGCGATGTTATCACGTTACCGCTTTCATCGAAAGACATTAAATTTTGATATAAACGAATACGGATTACTTCATCTAATGTATGTATTTCACCATTACTTTGCATGGAAGATTCAAGTCCCTCCAAATTAATGGCTACCGAATAGTTTAAATCAACATCTCCCATATTCTTCATGAAAAAGGTATAAGCCATATAATTTCCATGAGAACCGACATCATATCCTTCACTATTTACTTGATTTAAGGCATCCCCATGATGATTTCCAGAATTTGTGTAGGCATCCAAAATATCATCACCGGGTAGTTCCTGAACCGAAATCGGTGCAGTATCGGAAAGCGTTTCCGCTCTTAATCGAGTTGTAGGATCTTTGAAATCATAGCTGCTGGCCAAAGAGATTTGTCGGCCATCTTGTCTTAATTGTATCGTATAATTACCGATTCGACTTCCTAAATAAGCAATAACAACAATAGATGTTATGGTCAAAAACAAAACACCCAAAACACAATATCGTATTATCTTATTCCGATATCTTTTCCTTAATTTCTCTGCAATCAAGGGAGATTCCTCCTAAAACTGATACTAAATTCGTAAGTTTGTTTTTATGATTACCACTAGAATAAATTCTACCATCAGATATGGATTTACATAAAAAAATAAAATAAGTTATTCCGAGAAGTATCAAAATATGTCTCGTTTACCCTCCCAAGACAATTTCATAACATTCTCTTCTTTGGCAACTGGCTGCCATCTATTCGAAGGCCCTATAGCTTTGCGTCACTAGCTTTCACTAGTTTTGCTTTTTACATTTTAACTATATTCCTTTGGAATATATTTTGTCAACCTTTAAGCTTTTTTCCCCTTTTATATTTAGGCTAAGAAACAAAATAAAAAAATACCTCCAAGTAAATGGATATGGATGATAAAGATCAAATCTCAAGAAGACGGATAATCCTCTTTTCACTTACTTTGGAGGTATATTTTAAATTTTTTTATTCTTTTTTCTTTTTTGTAGAAGACGAATTTGCCTTTTTCGTTTTTGATGCAGCGGTTCCTTTCGATTTCGCCTTTTCCTTTGTATTTTTTTGTGTTTTCTTTTCTACTGTAGATCCGGCCTTTTTCGATTTTGTTTCAACCTTTTTTGGCTCTTCCGCTTTTTTCACTCTTTTCTTTTTTTCCGGTTTGATTTCTTCTTTTTTCTCATCTTCGGAAACAACTTCCTTTTCTTCCGAAGTTTCAATAAGAATATCTTTTTCTTCTTCACTATTCTCGGAAACTTCCTCAGAAATACTATTTTTCTCTTCCGAAGGTTCTGCTACTTCTTCTTTAGAAACATCTTCTTCTTTATTTTCGTTTTCTTTCTTTTGCAATTCTTCTAAAGCTTGTCTTTTGGCTTCTTCTAAAATAGCTTGCTTTTCTTCTTCTTTTAAAGCACTTGCAGTTTCCACAGCTTTTTCATTACTGTTCTTCATAAACATACGGAAGAAATAATAACCATTCCAAAGGAACAGCAATGCCAAAGGAACAATAACAACGAAAATAAAATTATTTCCTTCCTGAGTGAAGCTAACCATTCCACCAATCACCGGAAGTTTAAATCCAGTATAACGTCCAACGACATAGCGAATTTCTACCGGTAAAGAATCTTCTTCCGGTGCATTATCACCTTTCGTAATATAAGCATAAACACTTCCAGAAGAATCTTTCAAAACTTCTTGAACACGGTGAGTATTATATTCTCCGTTTTCCGTATTACCCATGTGAAACATAATAACATCCCCGATAGCATAACTTTTTTTCGATTCATCCGAAGCTTGTTCAATAAAAATCAAATCCCCGGCATTAAATTCCGGAGCCATGGAATCGGTTTTAACCGCATAACTTTGCTGTCCGAAAAAGGAACCTCCCGCAGATGTCATTGCAGAAAATATAGAAAAAAGCAATAAGAATAGAACAACAATTACTTCTATGGACGTGAGAATGATCTCTAATATTTTTTTTGTTTTCACACTGAGTTTAGCCATAATACTCTCCATTCATTACTTTTAATATACTATCACAATTTAAAAAAGAAAGGAAGACCCGTTTTTAGGATTTAACACCATAAAATTTAGTTTTTAAACATAATCTTGAAAAAGTTTACTTATAAAATAAGTAA
>CANRDP010000032.1 GCA_947629415.1 uncultured Bacilli bacterium | reverse complement strand
ATTGAAAAAATGATCGGCAATACGTTCCACGTTTGTCGATAAGGAAAGATATTGCGCTCCGGCATTCGGAGTACATTTTCCTTGCGACAATCTTAAAATATGATTTTTTGCCATTGTATCGGTCAATATATCGATTTTTTCTTCGTAAAAAGAAACTTTTTCCAAGGCGGTTATATCGACATTTTTATAAACTTCGATAACATGAACAAAAAGATTTTCCACGAGTTCTCTTAATTCTTTTATATCCTTTATCGCATCATCGGAAAAACTCATATCCGCATTTTTGAGATTATCGGCAAATTCAATGATATTCGTGGCATAATCTCCGACTCTTTCCAAATCGTTGATGGAGCGCACGGCAGTATATAAATAAATACGATCTTTTTCGGATAAACGTTCCTTCAAGAGTTTTACAATATAATTGCCGATTCCTTGATTCAAAAAATTCAGTTCTGCTTCATTTTCATTTATTTTCGGAAGATTTGTATAATCCATGGTACAAATAATATCACAAGCATAATTGAAATTTTCCATGGCAATTTCTGCCATATTTAAAATTTCATTTTTTACCTGTTGTACCGCGAGGGGAGGTGTTTTCAAAATTTGATTATTCAAAAAATAAAAATGTGGCTCATGCTTGGATTCATCCTGTGATTTATCCGGAATGATTTTGCACACGAATTTTACCAAAATATTTGTCAGCGGAATAGCTACAAGCGCTGTCAAAACATTGAAGATCGTATGAAACATTGCCAATTGAGTTTGCGGGGCATTGGGAAAAATTGTTTCAAAGAAAGAGGCAAATTGTATATTACCTAATTTTAAAAGATAACCTATAATAAGAAAAATAACGACACCGCTGACATTAAAAATCACATGAATTAAAGCGGTCCTTTTTGCATTTCTTCCACTGGTAATACCGGCAATCAAAGCGGTGATACAAGTTCCGATATTTGAGCCCATTGTAATATAAATTCCTTGGTCAAGAGAAATCAAACCGGTAACAACCATAGTAATGGCTATGGAAGTCATTACCGAAGAGCTTTGAATAATTGCTGTTAATAATGTTCCGATTAATACAAGTAAAATAGGATTACTTATAGTTAATAAGAAATTTTTCAATTCATCGGATGAAGCAAAAGTATCCATGGCACTGCTCATTAAAGTCAATCCGACGAATATCATGCCAAATCCGGCAAGTATGCCTCCGATTTTTCGAAGAATATCTTTTTTGGCAAAGGCTAAAATAAAAGCACCAATTCCAGCAAAAGTAGCAAAGATTACCGAAGTGGATATTGTATTTCCAAACATACCCAAAGCAACGAGCTGACCGGTAATTGTTGTTCCAATATTCGCACCGAAAATAATTGTAGCAGCTTGAGCAAGCGTCATAATTCCGGCATTGACAAAACCGATGACCATCACCGAAGTGGCACTGGAACTTTGAATAACCGCGGTTGTTGCCGCACCGACTCCAACGCCAACCATTTTACTCTTTGAGGCTTTTTCAAATAAATGTTTTAATTTTTTACTTCCCAAAGATTCTAAATTGGAACTCATCATACTGCAAGCAATAAGAAATACACCGATACCCGCGATTAAGGATAATATTGAGGTAACTATTTCAATGGCGGTCATATATTTCTCCTTGCTTTTACCAAAAACATTTTAATAAGAAGAAAAAAGAATGTAAAGATATATGGGGAATAGTTTTTGAAAATAAAGTGAAGAAAAGAAAATTTTCTTTCTTTTTTCATTGAAAAAAATTGCTATAATAAAAAAAGGAAGAAGAAATTCTTTTTCGTAAAAAAAGATGCACAAAAAAGAATCGTTTTTGAATGAAAAATAAGGAGAAAAATGAAAATGAAAATTTCTTTTTTGGATTGTGTGGTAAAACATAATGCTTATAGTAGATTTTATTTGAAAAGAAAATTCAAAAAATATAAAAAAAGAAAAAAGGAAAAAGAAATAAATGGCGAGGTACTTAAGCAATATTTTGAAAAACTTTTAAAGGAAGAAAAAAAATATGATTCCTTTTCCTTTTTTGAAAAGTGGATTCAAAAATATGATGAAAATGTTGCTGCAGAAGAATGTTTCAATGCATACCATGATGATAAAAAATTTTTAAGTGTCATACGATATATACTTTATCACGCAACAACATGTACAATGCTGTTTTTTCTTTTTTCTCTTGTTTCCAAAATCGAATATGATCCACAAAATGAAGATATTTATGATGATATATATCTTTTTTTTCGCTATGAAAATTATGAACAATATGCGATAAAATCATTCAAAAAACACCCGTCTTATCAAAAAAGAAAAGAAGAAATGTCAGAAGAAGATTTTTTCTTTGAAAAGATGATATAACTCGGTATAATAAATAACAAGAGAAAGCGAGAAAGAAATATGTTAACCATTATTCATCATCCTTTAATTGAAGTTAAGTTATCTATTATGAGAGATGCAAAGACAAAATCGAAAGAATTTCGAGAATCTTTGGATGAAATAGCTTCTTTGATGTCCTTTGAAGTATTCAAGGATTTAACGATTCATGATGAAGAAGAAATGTATGAAACACCAACAGGTGCAAAATTACATAAAAAGAAATTAGATTATAAAATTATTCTGGCTCCGATTTTACGTGCCGGTGTCGGAATGGTTGATGGTGTTCGAAATATGATTCCTACAGCTAGAATCGGACATATCGGAATGTATCGAGATGAAAAAACTCTGGAACCTATAGAATATTATTTTAAATTGCCTGTTGTCGAAAATCCTTTGGTGGTCGTGGTGGATCCGATGCTTGCTACTGGAGGAAGTGCTTGCTTGGCGATTTCGGCAATTAAAAAAAGAGGATATAAGAATATCCGATTGATGTGTCTTGTGGGTTGTAAGCAAGGCGTGGATGCTGTTGAAAAAATGCATCCGGATGTGCCAATTTTTTTAGCGGCTTTAGATGAAAAATTAAATGAAAAAGGATATATTCTCCCGGGATTAGGGGATGCAGGAGATCGTATTTTCGGTACAAAATAAAAAAATTGTCGAAAACATATCTGCTTTTTCTAAAAAAGAAAGCAGATATATTTTTTTGAGGTGAATTATGTCTTCTATTCTCATGAATATTTTAATCTTATCCATTGCTTTTGCTGCCTCGTTTTTGGCATCTCTTCTCGGAGGCGTTTTTGCTGTTTTCGGAAGTCGATTTGAAAAAAAGGCCGGTCAAATTGTTTTGGCTTTTTCCGCGGGTACGATTTTAGGATTACTTGTTTTTGACTTATTCCCGGAAGCTTATGAGGCTTCTTTGGAAATTCATTCTTTGGGATGGTTGATTTTTCTTGCTTTTCTTCTTGGTACTTTCTTTCTTTTGGGAGGAGTACATATTATTATCGAAAAATTTTTTCATGAGAAAGAAGAACATCAGAATCATGAACATGCTCATATTACACATTACTTGAAAATAAAAGAAAAATCTTTGAAATTCGCAGGATTTTCATTGTTTATTGCTTTATTTTTTCATAATTTTCCCGAAGGAATGAGTTTAGGAATTACGAGTGCGAAACAATTTGAAGACGGAATAAAATTAGCTATCTTTTTAGGCCTTCACAATTTTGCAATGGGTATTTCCATGACCATGCCTTTGTTGTTAATAAAAACCAAGAAACGAAATATATTTTTCTTATTGCTTATTTCTTCTCTTCCTTTTGTCTTAGGAACATTCCTTGGCTATGTCACTCCGAATACAAATTCTTGGATTGAAGTAGGAGCATTATCTTTTTCCGGGGGAATTCTTCTTTTTGTTCTCTTTGAAGAAATTCTTTCCTTTGAGCGAAAGAAAAAGAAAGAATTGGGCTTTCAAATTCTTTCTTTAACTATCGGTTTTTTCTTGGCAACCTTTTTACATTTCATCTTTTAAGGAATCAAGAAGCGCTTTATAATCTATTTTACTGACATTTGTTTTTGGCAAAGAATCTTTAAAAAGAATATGGTCGGGAATCTCAAATTCGTATCCACCTTCTTTTAAAGTTTCACAAATTTTTTCTTTGGCCAATGGAAATGAAGAATCTTTTAAAACGACACAAAGATATGTTTCGACACGAGTTCCTTTTTCTTTTGAAAAATAAGCACATTCAGCGACAAAATCAAGCAAAGAAACTTTTTTTTCAATGGCCAAAGGGAAAATATTAAGACCATTTTTTTTGATTATTCGCTTTTTTCTGGAAATAAAATAGAGATAACCATCTTCATCAAGATAACCAATATCACCGGTTTGAACATAGTTTTTATTTTCCAATTTCAGAAAGCAATTCTTTCCATCGAAATATCCATTCATCAATGTTTCACCGGAAACAAGAATTTCACCGATTTGATTTGGAGGTAAAATATTTTTTTCTTCATCTATAATTTTTATTTCAACATTCTTTAAGGCTTTTCCAACACTTCCATCGCGATGATTTTTCATCGTATTGACGCTTAAAACCGTCACGGTCTCGGTTAATCCATACCCTTCCAAGAGAAGAGCAGAGCTATTATATTTCTTCATTTGCTGATTGAAACGGGTCAATAAAGAAGGGGAAATAAAATCTCCTCCGACAAAACATACATCTAATGACTTTAAAGCATCACCTTTAAAATCGGGATTGCGCAATAATGCTTCGTACATAGCCGGGACACCGATCATGATATTTACTCGATTTTGTTTTAATAGTTTGATGATTGGCTTTGTGTGAAATTTCGGTAATAGAGCTGCGGCCGCACCATAATATAAAACTGTCATGACACCCATGACGAGTCCAAAACCATGAAACATGGGAAGGGCTGCTAACATGGATTTATGCAATGCTTCTTCTTCGGTTAAAGAAAGAATATCCAGACCCTGGGAAATTAAGCTGAGAATTGCCTCATCACTGAGAACGATGGTTTTCGGTTCTCCGGAAGTACCACCGGAAGAAAGGAAAACACGTCCATAATCAGAGGGATATGTTACCGAAATATCATTGATTTTTTTGGCGTTTTTCATTGTGGGGAAATTTTTATGCTGATGAAAAGTTTTGAGATCGTTTTTATTCAGTAGTGCAAAACCGACTTTCTTTAATGGATTTAAAGAATCGGTCGGAGATAAAACAAAAAGAGGAATGCCATTATTGATGATTTTGTCATATGAATTTAGAAAAAAGGAAAGCGTGATTAATAGTTTTGAATTTTTCTCTTCCATTTCCTTTTGAATAGTTTCTTGCGTTGCCAAGGGATGAATCAAATGTATTTTCAATCCTTTCATGGATGCGGCAAAAAAGGTTGCAACCGCTTCGGGAGTATTCGGAGATACTAAAGTAATGGCATCACCCATTTTTAATGAAACGGAATCAAAATAATTTCCGATTCTTTTCACTAAAAGAAGTAAATCTTTGTAATATAGTGTTTTTCCTTCATAATATAACGCTGCATTTTTTTTATAGGTCAGTGCTACTTTTTCAAATTCTTTGTAAATGGTACTTTTTTTATTCAACATATATACTCCTTAAAATAAACGATAGCCAAGACAAATGCCCAAAATGACAATGACGATGGCAAAAATCACTTGATGAAACAGATAAATAATTAATGTATGTTTTCCTATCCATAAAAAGAAACGATTCCATTTTCCATCTAAAGATGGCAGTAGTGAAACTTTCTTATTGTAGAATGTTTCTCCAATATAGGCACCGAGGAATACATAACCCACATAAATCAAAGAAAAGCAATCACTGCCATATCCGATTTTACCTAAAAAGATATCCGGAATCATGGATAATGTAAATTCTTCGTTTACCCAAGTGGGAGAAAAACTATTTTGAGCAATACCAAAATAAAGGATAAGAATGCCAAGGAAAAGGTATGCCTTGCGGTGAAAAGAAAAATACGATAATAATTGTACCAAGAGAATACCAATGCTCAAAGCAAAAAGGACATTGAAAATCATACGAACATCGATATTTTTGTCGCTCAGATAGTAAATAAGAAAAGTAGCAAAATCCAAAAGGAAACAAAATAGAAGTATTTCAAAGGCGCGCTTCCAGTTATTCCGAGAAAATGTGGAAGAAATGCCACATAAAACAAAGAAGAGTCCTGCAAAAATCAAATGAAGAATATTTCTCAAGGCAGAAGTTTCAAATTGTAAGGAAAAAGTTATCAGTGAATTTATCACTGGATTGGAAATCTGATAAGAATTGATAAAAAAAGAATTAAAAGTAGCAAAATCATAGGCCAAATGATCAAAAATCATTAAGAAAATGGCAAGGCCGCGCAAAAAGTCAATTTCCCAGATGCGTTTTTTTGTTCTGTCGAATGATTTGTTTTCTTCTATCTTCATATGATTAATTATAAATATTCTTTCTTTTCTATGGAAGTTTTTTATTAAGAATCGCTTGATTTTATCATCATTCTATTTCTTTCACAAAACAAAGTGTTATACTATTTTCATGAGAAAGAATTCCAAAGAACGTATTACGACTTCTATTTTAAAAAAGATCATAACCTTCTTTTTGATTTTGATATTTTTGGCAATTCAACTTTTTTTATATTATGAACTGTTATTCGGCGTTTATTTTAATAATCAAAAAGTATGGTTTTGGATTGTGTATTTTTCCTGCCTTTTTTTAGGATGTATCGTTATCGCGAGTTTTTATAATAAAAATATCAATACTTCATATAAATTGACTTGGACGATTTTGATTTTGCTCTTTCCTTTTTTTGGAACATTTTGTTATTTTTTATATGGTAATGGTCGTTCTATGCCACGACGAAAAAATAAAAAAATCCGTGCTTATTTGCTAAATCGGATTTCCAAAACAAGAACAAAGGATCTTTATCTAAATAAAGACCAAGTCGGTTATAATCTTTTAAAAGGTTTGGAAGCATCGACGGGATTTACCTGTTATACCAATACCGAAGTTACTTTCTATGCGAACATACGTGATAAACATCTTCGATTTTTGGAGGATTTGAAAGCAGCAAAAAAATATATATTTATGGAATTTTTCATTGTTTCCGAAGGAAAACTTTTAAATCAACTTTATGAAATATTATTACAAAAAGGACAAGAGGGTATTCCTATTTATTTTATTTATGATGATGTAGGAAGCAAAGCAACCTTGCATTCGAAAACAATTAAAAAATTACAAAGTATTCCCAATTTATTGTTGAAAGCTTATGCTCCTTTCGGGCAGAATATGAATCCGGCCATAAATTATCGGGATCACCGGAAAATTGTAGTTATTGACGGAAAAATTGCTTATTGCGGTGGAGATAATTTAGCCGATGAATATATCCATGAAAAAGTACGCTTCGGTTATTGGAGGGATAATGCTTTAAGATTATATGGTGAAGGTGTTCATGGTTTTGTATATTTATTTTTGGAAATGTGGTACATGTCCAGTAAAGAAAGATTGATACCCGAAGAATTTTTATATGATTTTTCGCAACATGTGCCTCCCATACAAAATGATTCCATTGTGATGCCTTTCGGAGACGGACCGACATATCAAAGTCATCCATCATATAATCTTTTCATAAATATGATCACATCGGCACAAAAATCCATCCGCATTTCAACACCTTATTTTATTATCGATAAGGAATTTATCAACGCCTTATGTCGAGCGGCAAGGAATGGCGTGGAAGTGGAAATTCTTGTCCCGGCAATTCCAGATAAAAAAATGGTTTTCTATATGACTCGAGGGCATTATGAAAATGTTTTGCAAGCCGGAGGAAAAATTTATGAATATACTCCCGGATTCAATCATGCCAAGAATGTCATTATTGATTCGAAATATGCATTCGTGGGAACGACAAATACAGATTATCGCTCGTTCTTTCTTCATTTTGAATGTGGAACTTTTTTGATGCACGACAAAAGTATTGTCGATATGAATAAAGATTTTACGGATGCCATCAAACAAAGTAATGAAATTTCGCTTGAAAGTTGGAAAAATCGTCCTCTTTATCAAAAATTTATTGAATTTTTATTGACGTTTTTATCCCCTTTACTCTAAGGAGAGTTTATGGCTTGCAGCGATTATGTACTTACACGACTTTATGAAGAATTTCATAGTTCAATCGAAGGGGCAAGAATCGATCGTGTTTTAAATATCGGTGATAAAAGTATTGCCTTTATTTTATATCATAACGGAAAGACAAAAACGCTTATGCTTTCTTTAGTACCGACTCTTCCTTTGTGCCTTGTCGGAGAGGATATCGTACCATTCGTGGAAGAAAGCCATGGATTTATGGATATTTTGAAAAAATATATCGAACATGGTCAAATTCTTTCATTTGAAAAAATTCGCGGTGATCGCATTTTAAAATTTCATGTTCGAAAACGATTGCCAACCTATGTTTATGAAGAAACCACATTGGTTTTCGAATTAATTCCTTTGAGAGCCAATTTAATTTTATTGGATAAAGAAAATAAAATTATCGATGCCTTCCATAAATCCGATGGTTTTGAAGGTGCAAGACCGATTTTAAAAGGACTGACGTATCTTTTCTTTGATAATGGCAATCGAATGATCCTTGAAGAAGATACTTTGGATTCCATAAAATCAAAAGTTTCCAGGAAAGAATTTGCTTATTTATCTTCTTTGTCTTTTGAAGAATTTGTTAATGCAAAAAAGAAAATGATGACGGGAAAAGAATTTTTTGTTACCGAAAGCGATGTTTCTTTATTACCTTTAAAAGAGGCAAAAATGTTTTTAAAAGAACAACTTTTAGGTAATTTCTTATGGCAAAGAAAAAAAGACGCTTTGAAACTTCGTTATCAGGAAATTGTGCATTTTATTTTGCAACGCTATCAAGCATTAAAACGAAAAGAAGAAAGAATCCAGATGGATTTAAAAAAATGTGAAAATTCAGACACTTTCTTAGAATACGGTCAACTGCTTTATTATGGTTCAGAGACATATAAAAAAGGCGATAAGGAAGTGAACATCGAAGGTGTTTTAATACCTTTGAGATCCGATAAAAACTTGCAGCAAAATGCACAAGAATATTTTAAACGTTATAAAAAATCCAAAATCGGTGTTGAAAAATTAAAAGAGCAACTCATAAAAACAAAAAAAGATATTACTTATTTTGAAGAATTGAAAACACAATGCATTTTTGCGGATGAAGAAGATTATCAAGATATCATAAAACAACTTCAGGAAGACTGTTATTTAAAAACACAAAAAGGAAAAAAGAAAAGAAAAAAAGAAGAAAAAGTTTTTCATCCGCATTTTCTCACTTACCGGAATATGAAAATCGGATATGGTCTTTCTTCCTTCCAAAATGATTATCTGACTTTTACTTTGGCACATAAAAATCATTACTTCTTACATGCGAAAGACGCTCATGGTCCTCATGTTATTGTTTTTTCGGAGCAACCAGAAAATGAAGTACTTCTTTTTGCTGCCGAAATTGCCTGTTTTTATGCTTCTCTTGATGGAGGAGATGTCTATGTGACGGAACGGAAAAATGTCAAAAAAATTCCGGCAAAAACCGGATTAGTAGAAATATCAAATTATAAAGAAATTCATCTTACAAAAATTCGTGAAGAAACAAAATTGATTTTAAATCAATCGTCGATAATTAAATAAGTTTCAAACAAGAGAGGTACATAATTTAAATCTTGTTCTCCAACCAAAAAGTTTCCTTTTTCATATATGGCTACATAAGGAAATCCTTGGTAATTTTCAAAAGCGCCTTCTTGTAAGGAAATTAATAAATCAAAATTATCTTTTTCTTCTTTATTTGCATCAATAGCAACACGCTCAAGACCATAAATATAAAAAGGGTGTTCTTCTAAATAAGGCAATAAAAATTCATTTTTCAATTTTCGGCAATGCTCGCAAAATTCGGAATGTATCAGTAAAACAAATGTTTGTTCCTCATCAATCATATTTAGAATATCCGAAGGCATAACATCCACAATTTTTCCTTCTTCTTGTATTTCCAAAGAAATAAAAGGTTCCTTAACTCCATAGCGAATTTCTCCTTTGGTGCAAGAAGATAAAAAGGAAAAAGATAAAAAAAGCAAAAGAAAAGATTTGAGTTTCATTTTTTTCTTCCTCTTATAAAATCCGCGCCTTTTATCTCTTCTTGACTGGATAAAGAAAAAAAGTGCTGTTGTCGTATTGCTTCATAAGCAACGATGGCTACGGTATTCGATAAATTCAAAGAACGTGCTTCCGGACGCATGGGAATACGAATCAATTGATTGGAGTGGGAAATTAAAAAATCCCGAGGCAATCCGGAAGATTCTCTTCCGAAAAGAAAATAAATATCTTTTGTTACATCGGAAGCTTCAATTTCATCCAGAGGTCTTTTTCCGTAGCGGGTCAATATGTAGAGAGTTTTATCATCAACTTCAAAAAGAAAATCTTCCAAAGAATCATGAAAATATATCTCACTTAAATCCATATAATCCATTCCGGCACGTTTTAAAGAAACATCGTCCATTTGAAAGCCTAATGGACGAATAAGATGCACTTTAGCTTTAAAGCTCGCTGCCGTGCGAATAATATTTCCCGTATTTTGGGGAATTTCTGGTTGATAAAGAGCTAAATGAATCATATCAAAACCTCGTGGATATTATAACACTCTTTTTTTTGGCATAAAAGAGGAATTATTACGATTATTTTCTATTTGTTAATTATAAAAGCAAGTGCAACAAACAAAGAGAGAAACGAAAAGAAAATGTTGCAAACAGAAGTAAAATTAC
>CANRDP010000031.1 GCA_947629415.1 uncultured Bacilli bacterium | reverse complement strand
GTCGGGAAAACAGGATTTGAACCTGCGACCCCCTGAACCCAAATCAGGTGCACTACCAAGCTGTGCTATTTCCCGCAACTATCAACGATGGCGCGCCCAGCAAGAATCGAACTCGCAACCTCCAGATTCGTAGTCTGACACTCTATCCAGTTGAGCTATGGGCGCTTTTTCTAGAAAATGGAGGTTCCTAACGGATTCGAACCGATGATCATTGAGTTGCAGTCAATTGCCTTACCAACTTGGCTAAGGAACCGGATAACATTTTCCGCAAATAAGATTGTAACAAATACAAAAATAAAAGACAATGAGAAAATGTTCTTTTCTTAAATTATAGCCTATCCACATTTATATATGTCCTATCTCGTTTTTTGTGAAAAAAAGTCTTATAATATCTTTATGGAATCGATTTTGACTTTATATAAAATTGGCACTGGACCTTCATCTTCTCATACCATGGGGCCACGGAATGCTGCCAAATGGATGCGAAAACATTATCCGGATGCAAAAAAATTTCATGTCATTTTATATGGTTCTTTGGCGTTAACCGGGAAAGGTCATTTAACGGATGTCGTTTTAAGAAAAATTTTAGGGAAAAATACTACTTTTGAATGGGATATTCATAGCAAAATCGCTCATCCCAATACTTTGCAAATTGAAGCAAAATGTACGGATGGAAACCATATACAACGCTTTATTTCCATCGGTGGCGGTGAAATTCTTTTGGAAGGTGAAAAAAAAGAAAAAAAAGATATTTATCCTTTTTCCAATTTTCAGCAAATAAAGGATTACTGTTCTGCAAAATCTTTGGATTTATCCGATTTTGCACTTTTTTTCGAACCAAATCTTTTGCAAAAGCTCGAAAAAGTTTTCAAAACTATGAAAAAATCTATTCAAAACGGATTACAAAAAGAAGGTTATTTGCCTGGATCCATTCATGCAAAAAGGAAAGCAAAATTATTATATAATGTTGCTATTGAAAATGAAGATTCTTCACTTCTACGAACCCGTCTTGTTTCTTCCTATGCTTATGCTGTAAGTGAAGAAAATGCATCCGGAGGAATTATTGTTACTGCACCTACTTGTGGCTCAAGCGGTGTTCTACCCGCTTGTTTATATTATTTGGAAAGAAAATATTCCTTGGAAGAAGAAAAAATACTTCGTGCTCTCATTGTTGCCGGAATCTTTGGAAATATCATACGAACAAATGCCAGTATTTCCGGTGCTTTTGCCGGTTGTCAAGCGGAAATCGGAACCGCTTGCTCCATGGCAAGTGCCGCGGTCACATATTTGATGGGTGGTACCATTGAAGATATGGAAACTGCCGCAGAAATCGCAATGGAACACCATTTGGGATTAACTTGCGATCCCATCGATGGTTTGGTGCAAATTCCCTGTATCGAGAGAAATGCCACTGCAGCTTTAAGAGCACTGGATGCCGCATCTTTGGCACCTTACTTATCCTCTTCTCGAAAAATATCTTTTGATACCATTGTCAAAACAATGCTTGACACGGGAAAAGATATGAAAAAAGAATATAAAGAAACAGCTTCTGGAGGATTGGCCAAGCATTACTCCGAAGATAAAGAAGTTCTTTGATTTTTTAATAATAAATCGTTTTTATTTTTCTTTGTTTTTTTCCGATAATAATCTCTTATTTCGCGAAGAAACATGCTTTTTTACGATACGATAAATCAAAAAAGTAAGAACAATTCCCGCTGTAGCACCTAAGAAAATATAATATGGAAGCATATTCGTATAGGCACGAATTTGTCCCCACATGATTACGACGTCATTATTTGCCTCTTCAAAATCATTCATTACGGCACATCGGGTAATCGTCTCCATATCCGGATATTGTGTTTTTAAACTATTGTAACTTTCTTCGAAAGGATAAATAATACCATTTCTTCCTTCTGTTAAATTGCTTTGAAAAAGAAAACTCAGATCATATGGTTCACCAAAGCCTTCTTCTTCCGGATCGATTTCTTCAAAATATTCTTCATCTGTCGGAAGATGTCCGATAGAATCCTTTATACATACGTAAAATTTATCATCGTAATGTACATACGACGGATCGGTTTCGATTTCTTCACCATCTTCTATTTCTATGGAATCGTAATATTCTCTTCCTTCAAAATAATCCGCACAACCATACCAATCCGAAGTCATATTAAAAACATCATCACTGGTAATAAATGGTGTATATCCGATATAATCCATATTTTGTGCGGCATTGGTCGGATCGGAAATAAAATCAATAAAAGCACAAGCCAAAGCACGATCGGCTTTTTTGGGAAGCACCCAACCATCATACCAAATATTACTTCCCTCCTCCGGGACCGAATATTCCAAAACTTTTCCTTGTTGTTCCATCGCGGTATCAATAGAATATACGGCATCTCCGGACCATGCTAAATTCATTTTTATTTTTCCGGTAACAATATCGTTTTTCCCGGAATCGACTTCAAATCCAAAAATATTTTTCTTTAATTCCACCAATTCATTATTCACAAGATGAATAACTTCCTGATAATTTTCTTCGGTAATCACAAGATCAAGAATATTTTGAATCACTTGATTATAATTTTCACGAATTTTTTCTAAATCTTCTTCATTTTTTGCATTTTCAACTTCAAAGAGATACTTTTCCCGCGCGGGATTCAGTACATCTTCCACTGCCGAAAAAGGACTGCCACTATAGGCATGAAGCAATCCGACCGTAAATGTATCCCGCATGGAATTTTTTATGGAAATGAGATTTTGATATTGTTCATCCCAAAAAACATTCCAGGATTTGACATCCTCTTGAATGGTATCGCTACAATATGGATCATAAATGATTCCCAAAGTACCCCACATATAACCTGCACTATATTCGTCCAAAGAAGTATCTTTGATTCCATCCTGATCGGTGTCGGCATACATGGCTTTCAATTTTCCCCGTACTGTCGGTGAAGCATATTGATCGTAAATCGGACATTCTTTTTCCAAATCAATCGGTTCGACTAGTCCTTCACGTACCATACGCTGAATCATATAATCCGAAGTACAAACCAAATCATATGTTCCTTCCGGTTGCAATGTAAATTGATTATACATAGTTTCATTTGTATCAAAAGTATAATAATTCACTTTTGCACCGGTTTGTTCTTCAAAATCGGCAATCAAATCTTCATCGATATAATCCGAACTATTATAAATAGTCAATGTTCTTCCTTCATAATTCAAATCATTTAAAGCTTTTTTTTCTGGAATTACCGATGGCAAATGATTTTCCGATTTTATTCCGTAAGATAGAGAACAGACAAAAACAGAAGTCAATAAAAGTAAAGTGTGTTTCATTTAAAATTCTCCTTTCTTACGTCGTGAAGCTTTCTTCACTTTTTGATTACTATAAATCGTTTTTCCGACCACACAAACAAATACTATAACAAAAATAATCGTGGTCAAAGCACGTACCTCCGCGGGTATAGGATGCTTTGCTATAATTTTTTGTATATACGTTGAAATTGTTTCAAACGATGGTTCTTTCAAATATTGCGTAATGACAAAATCATCCAAAGATAAGGTAATGGAAATCATGAATCCCGATAATATTCCCGGCAAAATTTCCGGTAAAATTATTTTATATAGCGCATAACGCGGTTTTGCTCCCAAATCCAGAGCCGCTTCATAAGTATTCGGATCCATTTGAAGCAACTTGGGTTTTACATTTAAATAAACAAAAGCAATCGTCAAAACAACATGACCGATAAGTAAAGTGAAAAAGGTAAATTTCAAAGAAAGAGAAACAACTAAAACCGCCAGAGAAAGAGCCATAACAATTTCCGCATTCACTACCGGAAGTTGTGTCATTGTTTCCATGGCTTTCTTTGCTTTGGATGAAGAATAGTAAGCTCCGACAGCACCCAAAGTTCCCAAAATGGTAGAAACAACCGCACTGCTTATTGCAATGATAAATGTATTTTTAACTGCATCCATCAAATCCTGATTTTGAAATAATTTTATGTATAAATCAAAGGAAAAACCGGTCCATACTCCCACTTGATCGGAAACCGTAAAAGAAAACACCACAAGAATAAGAATCGGAAGATACATTAAAAGCAAAAAGAAATAAATGAAGCATCGTGCCAAAACTTTTCTTACCATATCGATGTCCTCCCATTTTCTTCATCTTTGGAAAATTTCCGTGTGATGAAAACACTCAATAAGATTAAAATTAACATAATCAATGCCATAAAGGATCCGAAATTCCAATCCGATTGATTAAAGTAAAGATCAATATAGCTACCGAACAATACGACATTATACTCGGATAAAATATCGGAAATAACATAAGAAGAAATTGTGGGCATAAAAACCATTGTTGCCCCTGAAACAATTCCCGGCATTGTCATCGGAATAATTACTTTAAAGAAATTTTTTACCGGTCCTGCACCTAAATCCATTCCCGCTTCAATTTGATTGCGATCCATTTTCAGCATGGTGGAATATAAAGGTAAAATGGTAAATGGCAAATAATTGTAAACTAATCCTATGATCGTCGCAAGTTCGGGATATGTACCTCCGGATAGTCCGATCCAGGATAATAAATCTCTTGTTGCCCCGGTACGGATAACAAAATTAATCCACATCGGCATAATGAAAAGCGTTACCAATACCGCGGAACGATTAATTTTTTTATCTGCCAAAAAATAAGCAATCGGATAACCGATAAGTAAACAAAGAAAAGTATTAATGACTCCATAACATAAGGATATAATCAAAACATTCACATTCGTGGAATCCGAAAAGAATTTTATAACATTATCAAATGAAATCGATCCCGTGGCCTTATTGGTAAAAGCATAATATACAATTAAAAATATAGGAGCCAATACAAAAAGTAAAAAGAAAAGAACATAAGGAACCGAAAGATATTTTCTTTGAAATCTAAATTTCATATTTACTGATATCTCCCTTCAAAGTGATATGGAGTTTTTCCGGAGCGATTTTGACACTGACAATATCATTTTCATTCCAGGTCCATTCCGTATCTATAACAAAGTCATCCTCTTCTTCCGTACGTACAATGACTTGATAATGGTCACCGATATAAACCATCTCAATGATTTCTCCGGTAATATTTCCATCATCCAGATTGTCACTGATTTCAATATCATTCATTCCTACTTCTACGGTCACTTCAGCATCTGTCAAATCATATTTTTTTCCTTTTTCGTCCACCAGATAACCTTCTTCGTCAATATGAGAATTTTTGATTAAAGAAGTAACATCACATTCCCAATTCGCTTCCGCAAAACAAAGTTGATTATTTTTATTAATATATCCTTCATACACATTCGAAGAAATATTTCTTTTCATAATATGAATAAGATCCGGTTTGACGGTTAATCCCACTTCAATGGAAAGAGGCATTTCTTTAGTGGATTGAACGAGTACTTCGTTCTTACCGACCATAATGGTATATTGATAATGAATTCCTTTGAAAATACAATCGGTAATTTTTCCTTTGACGGTCCCTTCTTCGGGTTTTGTAATCTTAAAATCTTCCGGACGAACAACAACATCAACTTTTTCATGCAAAGGAAAATCATCGACACAATCAAAAACTTTTCCCAAAAAACGTACTTTTTTGTCTCCGAACATGGAACCGACATAAATATTGGATTCACCAATAAAATCGGCAACAAAGGCATTCGCCGGTTCATTATAAATATCTTCCGGTTTTCCGATTTGCTGAATTTGACCATCTTTCATAACAACGATTACATCAGACATTGTTAAAGCTTCCTCTTGATCATGCGTAACATAAATAAAAGTAATGCCCAATTTACGGTGCATATTTTTCAATTCAACTTGCATTTCTTTCCGCATTTTTAAATCCAGAGCACCCAATGGTTCATCAAGCAACAAGATTTCCGGTTCATTAACAATAGCACGGGCGATAGCAACACGCTGTTGCTGTCCTCCGGAAAGAGTGGTAACATTTCGTGATTCAAATTGTTCCAAATCTACGATTTTTAATGCATGTGTAACCTTTTCATCGATTTCTTCTTGGGTGAGTTTTACTTTTTTAATTTTTTCCTTTCCGTGTTTATCTTTAACGACTTTTTCTATTCGTTTCAATTTCAAACCGAAAGCAATATTGTCATAAACATCTAAATGAGGAAAAAGTGCATAACGCTGAAATACCGTATTCACCGGCCTTAAATAAGGAGGAAGTTGTGCAATGTCTTTCCCATTCAAAAGAATTTTTCCACTGGTAGGAATCTCAAATCCCGCAATCATACGCAAAGTAGTCGTCTTCCCACATCCGGAAGGCCCAAGGAAGGTAACAAATTGACCTCTTTCAACGGAAAGATTGAAATGCTCCACGGCATAACTTTCATCAAATTTTTTGTTTACATCGATTAATTCAATAATAATATCCTTTTTTTCGTTTTCCATATTCTTCTCCTTTTTTATTTTCTCTTTTGCTTTTAAAAATTCGGAGGACTCGATATCCATAAAACCTTACATTCTTTATTCTTATTGTTTTTTAAAAAATGATTTTTGGTGGAATCAAAGTAAAAAGTTTCTCCTTTTTTTACCCGATAGATATGTTTATCTAAAGAAAGTGTTATTTCACCTTCTAAAACATATCCGAATTCCTGACCTTCATGGGGATAATCGTTGTCGG
Source organism: uncultured Bacilli bacterium (assembly GCA_947629415.1). Lineage (GTDB taxonomy): Bacteria > Bacillota_I > Bacilli_A > RFN20 > CAG-449 > CANRPC01. The sequence continues at coordinate 4,875 of CANRDP010000031.1, read as the reverse complement.
TCTGATGATTTGGTAAAATCGTCAAAAGAATCGGTTCCATCTCGTTTTTTTGGGCATTCGTCACTAACCAAGTAATCGTATAACCATCATATTCTTTAACAAAGTAATCCTCTTTCGTATAAACAATAGGTACTGTGGAATCTTCTTCCTTAAAAAAATCGCTAAGTGTCGTACCTAAAGCCAAAACAATATCTTCCAATGTGGAAACCGATGGTTCCGTCAAATCGTTTTCCAATTGAGAGATATAACCTTTTGAAAGTTCTAATCGATTTGCAAGTTCTTCTTGTGTCAAATTGTGTAACGCTCTTAATTCACGAATTCTCTTTCCGATTTTCATCATTTTCTCCTTTCAAAAGTTTTATAATTTTAAGAAAAAAGTTTAGTAATTTTAAACCAACGATATGCATTATAAAGAGAACAACATTGTATTACAATACTTTTTTTCTATTTTTTAAAAAAGAAAAAAGGAAACAGATTTCGCTGTTTCCTTTCATCCCCAAAAAAAGCAATTATTATGCCTGCGCCGCATCTCCCGTAATCGTAAAATTCACATTGGTACATTCGACCATAGTTCCGCGTGTAGCAAACATTCCAACATAATAATTTTCACTATCGATTGCAACTAAATCAAAATCATAATATGTTTTGGTATACGTTTTTTCTTTATAAATAAGTTCCAGAGTAATGTTTTGTCCGATTCTCGTTATTTTTGCCTGAGCCTCATCTTCTGCTACATAAAGGCCCGGTACAACATTATTTTCTTTTTTCAATTCACCATTTTCACGAGTAAATAAAGCCGTCATCGTCTGATCTTTATTGGTCAATAATCCAGCCGATAAAGAATTACTTTTAATGGAAGAATCCTTTTCCGTGACATTGACATAAATATCATCTCGAGCCATGAGTCCGAATCCCGCTTGCTCCGAATTTGTCGCTGAAATAACTTTGAAATCTACCGAAATTTCAAAATTCTTTGTTTTAGGAACTTGTCGGAAAACCATTGCAAGTCCTTCACTGCTCCCGGCAATTTTTCCTTTCGCGGATGTCGTTCCCCCTTGGCCTACTTTAAAGACACCGGGTGTACTTTCTTCGGCGACAAAACCATTACTGCTACTTGATGGATTCCCACCGGTATCACCAAAAGCAGTTCCATACCAACCTTCACTGGTAAATTGGTTAAAATGGCTATTTGGTGTGTAACTATTCGGATCAAAAGCAGTATAGGTGCTTTCGACAAAATCCGGATTAGGAACCAAATCTTTTTCTTTTGTCGGCGCTTCAATATTGTCCAAGACATAATCTTTTAAAGAACATGTGGTATTTTTTAAAGCATTGGCGATAAGATAAGCAATTTCTTTGGCGCCGAAGATATTTAAATGTGTCTTATCCACCGAAGTACTTTTCGAATTCGTCCATGCATGAAAATAAATAGCTTCTTCAAAACCGAGCTCTTCATATAAATCTTTGGTTAATGAGGTTAAATCAATCGTCGTAACCTGATCTTGATTTCCTAAATTTTTGATGCATTCCACATAATTTCCTTTTGCCGTGATATGTCCTGAAGAACCGCTATAATCATTTTTATCATTTGCTCGAACAATCGGTGTGCATAAAATCGGAGTTGCTCCTTTTTCCAAAGCAAAATTAATGTAAAATTCATGAAGGTAATATTGAAAAGACGTGGTATCTTCCACATTCCCGGTCGGATTTGTATAAACCGTCTCATCGGAATCTTTTTCATCATTATGACCAAATCCGATCATGAGATAGTCCCCATTTTTCAAAGAAGAAGTCAATGTGGTATAGTTGGATTCTGAAAGAAAGGATTTGGATGATCGCCCCGAAAGAGCCAAATTTTTCACAGTCACTTTTTCATTGAGATAATTACCAATCTGTGTTCCATATCCATATCTTGGATAATAATAAGCATCATGAAATGCACTGACCGTGGAATCACCTACAAGGTATAGTGTTGTTTCTTTTAACTCTTTTTTCTCACTGGTTAAAGAAGTGTTTTGCAATGTATTTTTGTCTGTACTTACACTAGTATTTACATTCGGAGAACAACTGGCAAGTAGAGCGATACAAAACAGAAATAAAGTGTTTTTTCTTTTCAATAACATACTTTTTTTCCTTTCCGATATATCGATTTTATTATCTTTGAAAAAGAAAATATTGACAATAGAATCAAGCACAAAACATTTTTTCTTTGGTAAAAACAAGAAAATATTGTATGCTTTAATTATTAAGGAGATCTTCATGCAAATACTTTCATTACAAAATATAAAAAAAGAATTTCATGGTGAAGTTTTGTTTGAAAACATAACTTTTTCCATGAATGAAAATGATCGTGTGGCATTGATCGGAAATAATGGTTGTGGAAAAACGACTTTATTGAAAATGATTTTGAAACAAGAGGAAGTTACATCCGGGATTATTGTTACGCAGGCAAAAAAAAGAATCGGTTATTTGTCGCAGGAAGTCATTGAAAATATAGAGAACACTTTGGAAGAAGAAATTTTAAATGTCTTTTGCAACTTAAGAAAAAAAGAACAAGAATTAGAAAAAATCGTAGAAGAAATGAATGCTCATCCGCAAAACATGGAATTGGTGGATCGTTACAGTAAAGAATTGGAAATTTTTACTGCAGAAGGTGGCTATGACTATCCTTATAAAATAGAAATGATGCTAAACAAATTTGGCTTTCGTAAAGAGGATTTCAAAAGAAAAATTCTTTCTTTCTCCGGTGGGGAAAGAACGAAGATTGCTTTTGCAAAACTTCTTTTATCCGAACCGGAACTTTTAATATTAGATGAACCGACAAATCACTTGGATCTATCCACCATTGAATGGTTGGAAACTTATTTAAAAAATTATTCCGGAGCTTTACTTTTTGTATCGCACGATCGCTATTTTTTGGATGCTTTGGCGAATAAAATATTGGAAATTGAAAATAAAACTTCTTTTTCTTTTAAAGGTAATTACGAAGATTTTATCGAAGCTAAAAAAAATCTATATGAATCTCAATTGAAAGCATACATTCAACAGCAAAAACAAATAGAAAGAATGAAACGTTTTATCGAATATTACCGCTATAAACCACGTTTTGTTTCCCGTGTTCATGATCGAGAAAAAAAATTAGAACATCTCAAAAAAATTGAAAAACCTTTCCAAGAAAATGCCGCGATTAAAATGCATTTTCAAGGAGAAAATTTAAAAGAAAAAGAATTATTGGAAGTCCAGCAATTGAGTTTTGGTTATCAAGAGCCTTTGATTGAAAATATTTCTTTTCATTTCTTTACCAAAAATCGTCTTGCGATTATGGGAGAAAATGGTTCTGGTAAAACAACATTTTTAAAAATTTTAATGGAAGAATTAGAACCTTTAAAAGGACAATTGATTTTTAAAAGACAGATACGAATCGGTTATGTGGATCAACATCAGCTTCAAATTAAGGGAGACCAGACGATTTTAGAATATTTTCTTAATCTTTTCCCTATGTTAGGCGAAAAAAAATTAAGAAATCACTTGGGAAAATTCAATTTCATTGGAGAGGATATTTCAAAGAAACTTGATATTCTTTCCGGTGGAGAAAAGATGCGTTTAATATTTGCCAAAATTATTCTCAATGAATATGATTTATTACTTTTGGACGAACCAACAAATCATCTGGACATGATGACGCGACAATCTTTGATTCAAGCGCTAAAAGAATATGGCGGTGCCATTATTTTTGTGTCTCACGATCGCTTTTTTGTCGATGAACTGGCAACACATTTATTATATTTTGCACATGGAAAATCGTATTATCAGGAAGGATGTTACCAGGATTTCAAAGAAAAGGAAGAAGAAATTTTAAATCAGAAAGAAGAGAAAAAAATTCCCCCTTCTTCAAAAGAAAAAAAGATAACTTCCTCTCCCCTGAAATTAGAAGATAAAATCCGTGAAATCGAAGCCGAAATTAAAATGTTGAAAGAAGCGGAATATCTTGAAGAAAACTATATGGATTATCAAAAAATGAGAAGTTTGGAGAAAAAAATTCAAGAAAAAGAAAAAGAACTGGAAAAGTTGGAAAATTTGTATTTGCGTTAAAAGAAAATATCTTGAATAACCGCTGCTTTTATGCTATCATCATTATGGTTTTGGAGGAAAAGACATGATTTTTGATGAATTAAAAAAAGAAAAAATCGAAGCATTAAAAGCAAAAAATGACGATATCAAAAATATTGCCAATGTTTTGATCAATAAATGCATGCTTTTATCCATTACCAAAAAAGAAAAAGGAGAAGAACTTTCCGATGCAGATGTAGTTTCTTTGATAACCAAAACAATCAAAGAATTGGAAGAAGAAAAAGAAGGATATAAGGAAGTCGGAAATGACGAAAGAGTATTATCCATCGAAAATCAAAAGGTATTTTTACAAAAATTTCTTCCTAAAATGTTATCCGAAGAAGAAATAAAAAAAGAAATTCTTCAATTGGAAGATCGCTCCGTCCCGGCAGTAATGAAATATTTCAAAACAAATTTTGCGGGAAAAGTCGATATGGGACTTGTAAATAAAGTTCTTCGTTCTTTGTAAATAGGGGCATAGTTAAATGGTATAGCAAAGGTCTCCAAAACCTTTATTGCGGGTTCGATTCCTGCTGCCCCTGCCATTATAAAAAACAATTTCGTTCTATCTTTTTGATAGAACTTTTTTTATAATTTTTTTTGAGTTTTTTTTATTTATGATTTTTTTCTATAATCTATTCTTTTTCTTGATATTATACTTATTTTTATAATTTACGATCCCATTGTTTCGGGTTAATTATAAAAGCAAGTGCAACAAATAAAGAGAGAAAAAGGAAATAATTAAAAAAAACAAGAGAAGTGTGA
>CANRDP010000030.1 GCA_947629415.1 uncultured Bacilli bacterium | reverse complement strand
GATATAGTTAAATCAATTTGCATGAAATTATTTTATTAAAATGACGGAAAATCTAGTGAACAACGACGGAAGATGGGGCTACAATTTTAATCATTTTCACAAAGTTCGCTGTAAAAATGTGCAACAATTACAAATATTCGTTGTATTTTTTGTAATAAGTTATTATACTAAAGGTGTCTTATCATAGGAGGACAAGTATGTATCGAACTGCGATAAATAAATTATTTGTATGGAAAAATAGCAAGAATCGCAAACCATTAATTATTGAAGGAGCGAGACAAGTCGGTAAAACTTGGTTGATGAAAGAATTTGGAAAGCAAGCCTATGAAAATACGGTATATATTAATTTTGATTCCAATACAAGAATGGAGAATTTATTTGCGGCTGATCTAGATATAAATCGCTTAATTTTAGGAATAGAATTATATGTAGGGCATAAAATTAATTCCGATAATACTCTTTTGATTTTTGATGAGATTCAGGAAGTGCCAAGAGCTCTTGCTTCGTTGAAATATTTTTATGAGAATGCACCGCAGTATCATATTATTTGTGCTAGTTCTCTTTTAGGAATTGCCTTGCATCAAGGTACTTCTTTTCCTGTGGGAAAAGTTGATTTTTTAAAACTTTATCCTCTCTCTTTTAGCGAGTTTTTGATGGCAACAGGGAATGAACGTTTTGCAGATCTTCTAAAAAGCCAAGATTATGAAATGATTACCAACTTTAAGCAGACTTATATTGATGCACTTAAACATTATTATTTTGTGGGTGGTATGCCCGAAGTTGTTCAAAACTTTTCTGAGAATAAAGATTTTAATGAAGTACGTTCAATCCAAAAAAGAATTCTTGCATCATACGAACAAGATTTTTCAAAACATGCACCGAACGAAATTGTTCCAAAAATTCGTATGCTCTGGAATAACGTTTCATCACAATTGACAAAAGAAAACAAAAAATTTTTCTATAGTCTTATCCGGGAAGGCAGTAGAGCAAGAGAATACGAAACTGCACTGATGTGGCTTACGGATTGTGGACTTGTATATAAAATCAGTCGTGTTCATGGTGCAAAAATTCCACTAAAGGCTTATGAAGATTTGAAAACTTTTAAATTATTTGTAGTTGATGTAGGATTACTTGGATGTATGATTGGACTTTATCCAGGTACACTGCTGGATGGTAATAATCTTTTTGTTGAGTTTAAAGGAGCCTTAACGGAACAATATGTTTGTCAACAATTGAAAACCATTGAAGAATTAGGTATTTACTACTACACCAACGATAGAGGATCTTGTGAAATTGATTTTGTTGTTGATGTCGGAGAAAAGATTATTCCTATTGAAGTTAAAGCCGAGACGAATTTAAGAGCCAAAAGTCTTAAAACTTATTTTGAGAAGTTTCATCCGGAGCTATCAATTCGTACTTCCATGGCGGATTATAAAAAGGAAGATTGGCTTTTGAATTTACCTCTTTATGCGATAGAAAATATTTGGTGGAATGAGAAATTATAAGAATCGCAGAGCAAATGAAGGTATAATGAAATTTTAAAACATAGTTTAAATATAATATAGCAAAAAAATTGAATAATTTTGATGTTTTTTAAATATTCTACTTATAGTAGAGTGTAAGAAAAAAGTGTAGAGGATTCGCTACAAAAAACGGAAAACGTTTATTGAAATTCAAGTATTTTCATGATAAAGTGGTCATAGATTTTAGTAAGAAAAAAGCATCTAGAATTCTAGGAGGAAAACCATGAATATAAAAATTTTAGTGGACACAGCCGCAGATTTAACAGATGAAGAATATGAAAAATATCATTTTATAAAATTTAATTTACCGATTCTTTTAGATGGAGAAGAAGTTTCGGGATTAAAGGCAGAAGAATTCTGGCGACGTTTAGAAGAAGGAAAAGTACCGAAAACATCACAAGCATCTCCGGAACTTTTTCGTGTAGAATTTGAAAAAGCAAAAAAAGAGCAATATGCGTTATTGTGCATTTTGATTTCGGAACATTTTTCGGGTACTTATCAAAATGCAAACCGAATAAAAAGTGAAGTCGGATATGAACATATTTATTTAGTGAATTCCAGCATGGCATCGGTAGCGGAAAAAGTATTAGCTTTTGAGGCCTATAAATATGTGCAAGAAGGATTGGAACCTTCTGTAATAGTTGAAAAATTAAATCAATTCAAGCATCATATTCGACTTTATGCATGCATTGACACATTGAAATATTTAGCTCTTGGAGGTAGAATATCCAAAACTTCTGCTACAATTGGGGATTTAATTCGTTTACGGCCGATTTTTACTTTTTCGGATGAAGGTAAAATCGATCTTTTGGGAAAAAGTATTGGTCTGGGTTTTGCTGTGTCGAAAATGTTGGATTTAATAAATAAAGAAGAAATAGATACAAATTATCCGATCTATCCTATATTTGCAGATAAAAATATTAATGTACTAAAATTTGTGGAAAAATTACGGAAACAAGGATATCCTATTGATGAAAACAATATCATGGGTATCGGATCCGTAATAGGTACACATATGGGTCCTGGTGGATTTGGTATTGTTTATGTACTGAAAAATCCAAAGGAAAAATGAAATGTTAAAAGCAATATTTTTTGATTTAGATGGAACCTTATTACCTTTAAATGAAGAAGAATTTACAAAGTATTATTTTAAATTATTGACGACAAAAGCTGCTCCTTATGGTTATGAACCGCAAAAATTGATTGATACGATCTGGAAAGGAACAGCACTGATGTATCAAAATAATGGAGAGAAAACAAATGAAGAAGTTTTCTGGAATTTTTTTACTTCCGTATATGGAAAAGAAAAATTAAAAGATAAGGCTTTATTTGATGAATTTTATGGCAAAGAATTTTATGGGGCAAAAGCTTGCTGCAGAGAAAATCCTTTGGCAAAAGATATCCTTCGCTTTTGTACGCAGAATAACTTAAAACCTTTTTTGACTACAAATCCTATTTTTCCTCATGTTGGACAAAAAACGCGTTTATCTTTTTTAGGATTAAAAGAGGAAGATTTTGCTTTTGTTTCTTATTATGAAAATTCACGATATTCAAAGCCGAATCCTCAATATTTTCTGGATATTTTAGAAAAATTTTCTTTAAAAAGCGACGAAGTAATTCTTTTTGGCAATAATACATATGAAGATGGTGATTGTGCTTATAAGGCAGGAATAAAATGTTATCTTGTTCAAGGCTTCATTATTTATTCTCCAAAAGCGAAATATTCTTATCCCGAAATTACGATGGAGGAAGTTATCCCCACAATAAAAAAATATTTATAAAAAGGAAAATACAGCTATAGTGGAAAATAGCCAATATTGAATTCCAAAAAAATGTTTTAAAAAGATTTTTTCTTTCAAAATAAAAGAAGAAAGAATAATAAGGTGATGGAAAAATGGAAAAAAATAAAATTGCATTGATCACCGGTGCTTCTTCCGGTATCGGAAGAGATATTGCCCGTGAATTATATCAAAAAAAATATCATTTAATATTATGCGGAAGAAAAAAAGAGGCATTAGAGAAATTAAAAGAGGAATTTTCGAATGCGGTAGAGGCAATTTTTCTTTACGATTTAAGAAAAGAAGAGGAATGCTATAAATTAATTGAAGAAGCAAAAAAATATGATGTTTCTCTTCTCATCAATAATGCCGGTTTTGGTGTCTTTGGAAATTTTGTGGAAGTTGATATGGAAAAAGAATTGGATATGATCCGGACAAATATCATGGCCCCTCAGATTTTAATGAAATCTTTTTTACAACAATTCGAAGAAAAAAAGATAGAAGGAATGATTGTTAATATTTGTTCTTCCGCGGCCTTTGTCGGAGGACCTTTAATGGCAGGATATTATGCGTCCAAAGCATATCTATACCGATTGACTTTGGCTTTGCAAGTAGAAGAAAAAAAACGTCACACGAAAAATCATCTTCTTGCCGTTTGTCCCGGCCCGGTAAAAACGAATTTTCAAGATGTCGCCGGTGTTCATTTCACGGCACATGCCGTGTCCAGTGAATATATCGCAAAAAAAGTGATAAAAGCAATTGAAAAGAAAAAGAAAGTGCTAATACCGACTTTTATGATGAAATGCGGAAAGTTTTTGTCTCGATTTGTGAGTGATTCTTTTGCAAGTAAAGTGGCATATCATTTCCAAAAAAAGAAGGAAAAAGAAAATTAAAAAGAATTAGCACTCTATTGTTGACATTGCTAAAAAAAGGTCTACAATGGTAAATAGAAAAAGGAGGTTTATCATGATTAGACCATTAAATGATTATGTATTATTAGAAGTAGAACCTACCGAAAAAAAAGTAGGAAGTATTATTTTAACATCTTCAAACGACAAGAAAAAAACGCATATTGCTCGTGTCGTTGCTGTCGGTGAAGGAAAACTGAAAGACGGAAAAAGGGAACCGATTGCTTTGAATGTCGGCGACAAAGTCGTTTATCGGGAATATTCCACGACCGAATATGAAGAAGATGAAAAAAAGTATTTGCTTGTACAAGCAGAAGATATTTTAGCTGTCGTTGAATAGGAGGAAACAAAATGGCTAAGGAAATTCGTTTTGCAAAAAATGCAAGAGATTCGATGTTAAATGGTGTCGATAAACTTGCGAACACAGTGCGTCTGACTCTTGGACCAAAAGGTAGAAATGTTGCATTAGATAAAGGTTATGGTTCTCCTTTGATTACCAATGATGGTGTTACCATTGCTCGAGAGATCGAATTGGAAGATAAATTCGAAAATATGGGAGCCAAACTTATTTATGAAGTTGCAAATAAAACAAATGATTTGGCTGGTGATGGTACGACCACAGCTACCGTTTTGGCTCAATCCATGATTCATCGTGGATTGGAAGCAACAGAAAAAGGAGCAAATCCGGTATTTTTAAGAGAAGGAATTGAACTTGCTTCCAAGGCGGTTGCGAATGCTTTATTGAATAAATCGCATAAAGTAGAATCCAATGCGGATATCGAATCGGTAGCAACAATCTCTTCTTCTTCTTCGGAAGTAGGAGAAATTATTGCAAAGGCGATGGACAAAGTAGGAAAAGACGGAGTTATCACGGTGGATGAATCCAAAGGATTTGATACGGAATTAGAGGTTGTACAAGGATTACAATATAATAAAGGGTATATTTCTCCTTATATGGTTACCGATCGTGAAAAGATGGTCGCCGAAATGGAAGATGCCTATGTTTTGGTAACGGATGGAAAAATTACCAATATTCAGGATTTGTTACCGATGCTTCAGGCTGTCGTAGAATCGCATAAACCATTACTCATTATTGCCGATGATTTGGAAAATGAAGTAACTTCGACTTTGATTGTGAATAAATTAAGAGGAACTTTCAATGTCGTTGCTACAAAAGCTCCGGAATTTGGGGATAATCAAAAGAATATTCTGGAAGATATCGCTATTATGACCGGTGCTAAATTCTATTCCAAAGATCTTTCCATGGAATTAAAAGATTTGACCATTGAAGATTTAGGACGTGTCAAAAAAGCAACGATTACGAAAGATTCCACGACTTTAATTGATGGCTATGGTGATAAAGAAGCTTTGCAAAACCGCATTGAAGAATTAAAGAAACAAGCAGATAATACTACTTCGGAATATGATAAGAAAAAATATTTGGAAAGAGTTGCAAAACTTTCTTCCGGTGTCGCTGTTGTTCGTGTCGGAGCATTGACTGAAAGTGAATTGAAAGAAAAGAAATTACGAATCGAAGATGCTTTGAATGCTACAAAGGCAGCTGTAAGTGAAGGAATTGTTGCCGGTGGTGGTTGTGCTTTGATGGAGATTCAAAGAGAATTAAAGAAGAATTTACGTTCACAAAATGCGGATATTCAAAAAGGTATTTCCATCGTTCTTGAATCGCTTTCTTCTCCTTTGCATCAAATAGCAGAAAACTCCGGTTTTGAAGCGGATGCCATTGTGGAAAAACAAAAAAGAATGAAAGAAAACTTTGGTTTCAATGCTAAAGAAGGTGTATGGGTTGATATGTTTGAAAAAGGCATTGTCGATCCGACCAAAGTAGCAAGAAGTGCTATTCTCAATGCTGCGAGTATCTCTGCTTTATTTATCACTACCGAAGCTGGTGTTTGTGAAATAAAAGAAGAAAAACAAGCAGCAGCGCCGATGAGCCCAGAGATGTATTAGAATTGAAAAAGCAATGCTTAGTGCATTGCTTTTTTTATAGCAAATCTATTAAAATAAAAAAAGGAGGAAACTATGAAAATAGGAGTTCGTTTACATGATTTCGGAAAATCCAATGCCGAAATATTGGCAAAACAAGCCAAAGATATGGGCTTTGATGGTGTTCAATTGGTTATCAACAAAGCTTTTGAAAATCAAACGGGTATGGCCGGAACAATGAGTGATGAAATGCTACATGCTTTTGCTCAACCATTTTTTGAACAACAACTTGATGTTGTCATGTTGGGATCTTATTTTAATCCGGTACATAGCGACAAGAAAAAAGTACGGGATTTTGTGGATAAATTTAAAGATCATTTGCGATTTGCTTCCATTTTTCATTGTTCTTATGTCGGAACGGAAACCGGTTCTTATAATGATGATTCTTGGACATATAATCCGAGAAATCGAACCGATGAAGCTTTTCAGGAAGTAAAAACAATCTTTGAAGAGATTTTGCAAGTGGCTGCAAAAGAAAAGACATGCATGGCAATTGAAGGTGCATATGGCCATTGTATGTATAACCCGGAAACTCTGGAAAAATTATTTCATCAATTGGATAATGGATATTTAAAAATCATCGTTGATGTCTTTAATTATTTGGCAATGGAAAATTATGAGCAACATGTGGATATACTAAAAGAATGTTTAAAACGATTTCGGGAAAATATTGTTCTTTTCCATTTAAAAGATTTTCGAGTGGAGCAAGGAAAACTCGTGCAAGTGGGATTAGGACAAGGTATAATGAAATGGGATGTTATGTTACCTTTAATTAAAGAAACTTGTCCGTCTGCTTACTTGGTCTTTGAAGGAGTTAAAAAAGAAGATATGGCTTCTTCCTTGCGTTATATTCATTCTATCATTTAAAGGAGCGAATTTTATGAATAAGAAGAAAATTGTCGGTATTTCTTGTATTGTCTTAGCTGTTGTCATCATATTTCTTGTTGCCGTTTTAAGATGGTGTAATATTCAGATTTTCAATGTTTTGGGAACATTTTTTGAAGGATTATTCCTTGCTCTTATTATTAGCTTACCGATTACAATCGTTTTAGTTGCTATCGGAGTAGTTCTTTTGTGCTCTTCCAAAAAAAACGAAAGGAAAAATAAGGCAGGCCTTTGTCCGAATTGTCATACACAAAATGAACCGAATACAAAATATTGTGCCGGATGCGGTGCACCATTAAGTAAATATTGCTCCGAATGCAAATGTGAAAACGATAGTGATGCGAAATTCTGCAAAAATTGCGGAAAGCCTCTTCTGTAATTTTTTTTAAATTTTTGGTTTTTAGATATTTATGAATAAGCAAACACGAAAGTACATTCTTTATATTTCTTTATTGTTGATTTTTTCGGGAATCGCCATTTTTTTTGTTTTGAAAGATGATGCAGTGGAAATATGGAATACGATTATCAATTCGGATTATCGTTTTATTCTTTTGGGTTGCGGCTTATTTCTTCTTTCCTTGATATTAAATGGTTTTTTGTTAGTCATTTTAACCCGATTTTATAATCGAAACTACAAATTGAGACAAGGAGTTGCCAATCATATGATCGGAAATTTCTTTTCGGGAATAACTCCGTCTTCATCCGGAGGACAATTTGTTCAGGCTTATACATTTACAAAGCAAGGCATTAGTGTATCTCAAGCGGCCAGTATTTTGTTCATGGCTTTCATTATTCGTCAAACGGTGGCGGTTCTTTTCAGTGCAATTGCTTTTCCTTTGCGATTTGCACAAATGATGAATATCACTCAAACGATTAATATTTTGGGAATGGATTTTAATTTTATCATGTTATCGGTTCTTGGCTTTGTGATTAATATCTTTATTTTATTTGGCCTTTTCTTTCTTGCTTTTTGTAAACCTTTACATCATTTTGTGGTACATAATGTCGTGGGATTCTTGAAAAAAATTCATGTTTATTCTCAAGAAAAAGCAGAAAGAAAAATTCAGGAAATTGATACTAAAGTAGCCACTTTTCGTATTGAATTAAGAAGATTACTGACCAATTGGAAATTATTACTTCTCAGTGTTTTGATTTCTTTTTTCGATACCATTGTTTATAATTCGTATCCTTATGTCATGGGTTTGGCGGTAAAAGCCGGAGTAACGGGTAGTTATTTAGATGCCATCTGTATGTCGAACTTTTTAAGTCTTATTACCATGATGATTCCGATTCCCGGGGCAGCCGGAGGAGCAGAACTTGTATTCCAATTTATGTTTTCCAATTTTATGGGTGCCGATCCGCGATTTGTGAATTCCATCAATCTTCTATGGAGATTTTTTACCTTTTATCTTGGTGTTTTTCTTGGTGCTTTGGTCTTTATCTTTTATCGAGGATCTCCAAAAAAGGATGCCATGTCTATCGATTCACGAACTTTATTGGATGTGGAAATTATGTCTTTGACACAAGAATTGCATTTTGAAATGGATAATATGGATTCATCCATGAAAGAAAGTCAAACACCGAGAAGAGGAAGAAAGAAATATCGCCCGACCGTTATGGATGAAGAAGAAAGTGTCGAGGAACGTATTGCACATTTAAAACAAGAATTGCAATCTCAATTTGATTCGAATGAAAAAATATTAGAAAAAGAAGAAAAGAAAGAAGAGGAATCGAAATGAGAATCGGTTTATTTGTAGATGCATATGTTCCTGAAATTAATGGTGTCGTAACGGCAACGAAGACACTTTTTGATGTTTTTCGAAAACATGGCGAAGAAATTTATGTTATTACCACAAATCCTTTTGGTAAGGAGGTTATGGTACAAGATAATGTGATACGAATTCCCGGAATCGAATTAAAAAAATTATATGGCTATCGTGTAGCCTGGATTTATAATCGACATGCGGCAAATTATATTAAGAAATTGCATTTGGATATTATTCATGTGCAAACCGAGGCATCGATTGGTATTTTCGGAAGAATTTTCGCGAAAAAATTCGATATTCCTTTAGTATATACTTATCATACGATGTATATTGATTATACCTATTATTTTACAAGAGGAATCTTGGATCCTTTGGCAAAATCCATGGTAAAAAAATTATCCAAACGTTTGGCAAATTCTTCAACCGAATTCATTACGACTTCGGAAAAGACAAAAAAAGCATTGCGCTCTTATGGAATTAAAAAATATATCAATGTGATTCCGAATGGAATCGATATTTCTCAATTTTCTTCTTCACCTTATAAAGAAGAAGATTTTCGGAAATATCGAGAAGAACATGGTTATGTCGATACTTTTCTTCTTCTTTCTTTAGGGAGAATTGCCAAAGAAAAATCCATTGATGTATGTTTAAAAGAATATGCATTGTTTTTAAAATCCGAACCGAAACAAAAAACAAAATTTCTGATTGTCGGTGATGGTCCTGCGAAAGAAGAATTACAAAAACTTGCCATCGATTTGGGAATCATTGAAAATGTGGTGTTTGTAGGGAAAGTGAGTCATGAAGAAACGGCATTTTTCTATAATCTTTGTGATTTATATTTGTCTGCTTCTACTTCGGAGACACAAGGCTTGACATTTATTGAAGCCATGTCTTCTTCTTTACTTGTCTTATGTCAATATGATGATAATCTGAATGATGTGATTCTCGATGGAAAAACCGGTTTCTTTTTCTACTCGGAAAATCAATGTCATGAATTATTAAATCGTATTCTTTCTCTTCGCGAAGAAGAAAAAGAAAAAATACGACAACAAGCCTATGAACATGTACAAAAATATTCTGTAGAAATTTTTTATCAATCCATGAGGGAGGTGTATTTACGTGCCATCCGAAAACGTTGGTAAAATTACAGAAATAAAAAGAGTAAAAAAGAAATGGGAGATTTGCTTTTCGAATTATGCCCCTATTTCTTTACATGATGAAGTATATGTAGAATATTATTTTTATATCGGAAAAGAAATTTCCAAAAAAGAATATGAAGAAATTCTCACACGGGAAAAATTAGAAAACGGATTATCTTATGCCAAAAATATTTTGTCGAAGAAAAGTTATACCGAATATGAAATAGAAACAAAATTAACTCAAAAAAATATACAAAAGGATGAAATCAGCAAAATAATCAAAATATTAAAAGAAGAGCATTTTTTAAATGATGCCGATTATATGAGGGAATATGTGGAACTTTGCACGGAAAAAAATATAGGGAAATATCGCATTATCGAAGAATTAAAACAAAAAGGTATACCGAGTTTTCTTCTCGCTACGATAGATTTTCCAAAAGAAAAAGAAGATGAAAAATTAATAGCTCAATTAAATAATTTATGGAGAAAAAAGGCTTCTTTATCCAAAAGAAAAAGAAGAGACGTTCTTTTGGAAAGCTTACAACGAAATGGTTTTTCTTATTCGGATGCTATGGAAAAAATAAAAGAATTTGAAAAAAAAGAACCGGAAGTCGATGAACGAGCGAAACTTCGGAAAGAATATGATAAAATGAAATTATATTCATACGATAATCAAAAAATTTATCGTCGGTTGAGAGCCAGAGGATTCTCACATGAAGATATATTAGCGGAAATAAAGGAGATAAAAGATGAAGTTTATTAATGAATTTAAAGAAGGCGAACGTTTTGACGGAGAATTATTGTTGACAAATGTGATTAAGGGTGTTTCCAACAACGGATCGCCTTATTTGTCCTTGTCTTTACAAGATAAAACAGGATTTATCGAAGCGAAAAAATGGGATGCCACAGAAGATGATTGTGCCACTTCTCAAGTGGGAAATGTTCTTCATATTGTCGGGGATGTTATTGAATATCGTGGTTCTTTGCAAATGAAGATTCTCAATATTACTTCCATTCTTCAACAGTCTGTGGATTATAAAAGATTTTGTATGGAGTCTCCACTTCCCACGGAAGAATTGGAACGAAAATTAAAAAGTTATCGTGATTCCATTGAAAATGAGGATTGTAAAACCATCATCGATCGCATTATGGAACGTCATTATGATGAATTCATCATCTTTCCCGCGGCGACAAGAAATCATCATGAATTTGCCTCGGGGTTGCTTTATCATACCGTCTCCATGCTTGATTTAGCTTCTGCGATACAGAATCTTTATCCGGAAATAAATCGCGATGTATTATTAACCGGTGTTCTCCTTCATGATGTTGGTAAAACCATTGAATTATCCGGACCTATTGCTACAAAATATACTTTGGAAGGAAAATTATTGGGACATATTTCGTTAATGGTTTCCGAGATTCGTCATGTGGCAGAAGAAGCAAATATTCATTCCGAAATACCTGTTTTATTGGAACATATGATTCTTTCACATCATGGGGAACAGGAATTTGGTTCTCCGATTCCTCCTTTGACAAGAGAAGCTTTCGTTCTTCATGTCGTAGATGATATGGATGCAAAAATGATGATGATCGATAAAGCCTTGGAACAAGTAAAAGAAGGGGAATTCACTCAAAGAATAGTCACTTTGGACGGAAGAGCCTTTTATAAACCAAAAAAATAGAGAACGAAATCCGTTCTCTATTTTTTTAAATTGAAACTGATATCATTGGCAATTTTCGGTAAATTCAATTTGCCGATTTCGCGTGGAATAAAGTCGATTTTAATCGCATCTTCCGTGGAATATCGCGGAATGACATGTACATGAAAATGCATGATGGTTTGCCCGGCGATTTCATTTGTATTGACCAAAATGTTTACTCCTTTGGCACGAAGTCCGGCGACCAAAGCCTGAGAAACTTTTTGTGCGACACTGAAAACTTTACCTAATAAATCTTTTGGAACGAATAAAAAGTTATCAAAATGTTCTTTCGGAATGATTAAAGTATGTCCGACAGTGGTTTGTGAAATATCCAAAAAAGCCAACACATCTTCATCCTCATAGACTTTAGTACAAGGAACTTCTCCCCGAACGATTTTGCAAAATAAACAGTCTTCTTTTGTATACATTTTTTTTACCTCGAAAATATTTTATCACGATTAACATGAAGAAAAAAGACAGCTTTTTGAAAAGAAAGAAAAA
>CANRDP010000029.1 GCA_947629415.1 uncultured Bacilli bacterium | reverse complement strand
CCTTTCTTTCTAAAATAGAAGTAAGGGAACGCAAAAGGACAAAAAATAAAGAAGTCCAAGCATTACCTCGACAATATAAAAAGGCGTGCGGATGAGCACGCCGAGAGGTATCAAAAATTTTCGCTTTAGTCGTTCAAATATAAGAGTCCGTTATCAAGATAAAGTTTGCCGCGATCCAAAAGTAAAGCGACAAGGTGCTTCAATCTTTCTGTCAATCGCTCATTTTTTGAAAATCCAAAGATATTTCCGATTTCTTTATAAAGTTCGGTTTCCGTGGCAACCAATCCGGCATTTAAAACATAGTTTATGGCAATTTCCAATTCTTCATCGGGAATATAATCCACTTTTCTTGAACTCATTTCCAGTTTTGATCGATTTCGAACGAAGAAATTTTGTTGTGTTTTCAAATAAATAAAATTTCCTTTTAATTCAAATCTTTCATCTTTTTTCGCTAATGTTTCTATTATTTCGCTTTCTTCATCGGAAAGTTTATCGATATTTGTAATTTCCGCAATACGTTTTTTCAATAGTGCCAAAGGTATGGGAGTTTCTTGAATAACGATACGCTCAATTAAAACAGAAAGTGCGCTTTCATCATTTAAAATCAACGGATTTCTTTTTTTACTGGTATAAATAACATAATCGACTATCGGTAATTCTATTTTTTCTTCGGATGTTTCCTTTGTTTTTCGTGACACTTTGAAAGAATTGGAAACACTTTTCGGTGTAATTTCTTTTATTGGAGATGACAAATAATCTAATAGTTTTTCGAACTCGTTTTTAAAATTTTTGGCAAATTCACTTGTCCATACATGATATATTCTCCATCCCCGGAATCGAAGCAGTTGCCTTCGGATATTTTCGCGATCAATTAAATCGCTCATTTGATGATAATTACCATTATCCAATTCAATTCCTAAAATGAAAGGACCAAGTTCGGATTTTGCCACGGCAATATCAATTCCATAAGATTTACCGATTTCGGTATTAACAAAATAACCTTGTTCTTTTAATTTATTGGACAAATAATTTAAAAATAAATTTGAATCTTCTATTTTTGACGAGATTTCCGATTTTTCGTTTTGATTAATGGATTCAAATAAATCACAAAGTAGGGAGAAAACCTCCATCTTTTGATTCGTTGTTTTTAATTCTTCTATATTTGTCGATGAAAAAATCAAACATTTTCTTCTGGCACAAGTAAGAGCTACATTTAATGAATGTAAGCCGTATTCGGATGTTAAAGCAAAGAAATTTTCAGGGAAATTTCCTTTTTTATCCTTTGCATAAACCATAGAAATGAAAATTACATCACGGATTTCACCTTGAGCGGCAAAGACATCTTTTACAAAGAAAGATTCGGAACGGTGCAGGGTAAAAAAATCTTTGATTTTCTGATCTTCTTCTTTTAAAAGAAGATTTTCGATTTCTTCGGATAAACGGATCTGTTGTTGCAAAGTCAAGCAAACTACACCTAGTGATAAATTCGAATGATTTTTGGCATGATCCAAGCAAGCTTTCGCAATTTTTTTAATTTCTTGCATATTAATTTTTTCTTCATCATTATAAAATCCATTACTGAGACACTGTAATTTGAGCCCTTCTTTATTGGCAAATTCATAAGCAGAAGGATAATAAGAAAGTTGCTTCTTGTAATAGTGTTTATTCACAAAATTCATGAGAGAAGAATAAAGACTCCGGTAATGGAAATAAAGATGATATTTTGGCAAACCATTTTCTTCCAAAAAATTAAGAATATTTTTTTGCAAGAGAGTACTTTTCGAATTCAACATCGTGGATGGACCGAATTGTTGGGAATCACCAAAAGCTACTATCTGTTTGGCACGAAGCATGCCACCTAGTCCTTCATAAGCACTAATTCGAGACGATTCATTAAAAATCACTAAATCAAATTGAGTTTCCGAACCCATGAAGAAAGAAGATAAAGATATAGGTGAAGTAATGAAAATCGGTTTGATTTTTTGCAATGAATTGGGAAGACGTGCCAAAAGTTTCCGAACGGGCATTTGATTTCTCTTTTTTAATGTTTCTCTTCTTAAAATGTTCATTTCTTTGACATTATCTTTTACTTCTTGCATGGAATCATAATGTTTTTTAATAATTTTTTTCACATTTTCATACATATATTTTTGATCGAATTCCTGCAAGGTTTCCGATAATTTATCCATACGCGCTTTTTTGATTTCACTGAGAATAGGATATTGGATATAAGCATGATTTATTAATTCTTCGTAATAGGATAAAGAGAAAAAGTCTTCCAAATATTTCATCTTTTTCGTGGATAAATGAATTTCCAAAATAGATTCAATTTCAAGAGAATAAATTTTTGCTATGATGAAATTGTATTTCAGCAAGGCAGGAATATCTTTTCCTTTTTCAAGGAATTCACTGATTACTTTTTTCAAGTCATTGAAATTATATTCTTCATACCAAGAAAGAGAATTAAATCGTGAAAAGACATCAAATGCACTAAGATGTTCGAATTCATTTAGTTCCTTTACAAAAGCTTCTTTGGATTCTTTATATTTTTGAATCCATAAATCCAACATTTTTCTTTTTTCTTTATCTTCCAAAAAGAATTTTGTTTGCTGCAAAATTTTTCCTTGATAAACAAGATTTTGAAATTCTATGGTAGATAAGAGTAATTTTTTTGCATTGCTCCAATCATTATGAAAGATAGTATCACGATTTAGATTTTTGAAAATGGAACATAATTGATCTATCATCTCCACGGAAGGAGCTTTTTTCATGATAAAGTTATAAGTAGTTTTTAATTTGCTTTGCAAGTGGGACGGATCCATAAAAAAATCTGTTAAAAGATGCAAATAATATTCTTTTTGTTCCGTCTTTTTTTCATTTTGATAATGATCATAAAGGAAAATAAATTTAGAAGTATTTTGGAAAAGGCTTTCCTTCACGATTCCTTTCTTTAAAAATTTTTGAACTCTTTTTATGGAAGAAATAGATTTTAAAATCCCGGGTAATTGAGATTTGATGCTATAGTCGCAAAGATTCATATTTTCCAAGAAAGAATATTTTTGGATAACATCATAAGAATAAATATAGCGGTATCCTTCCATCATATTAAGCATGGGGCGATTAAATAATTTACTTAATTCATTACTGGATATAAGCAATGAATTTAAATTAGCATCTATAGAAGAAAGCAAAGAAATCAATTGATTACTTAGATTTTTGTCGCAATTTTTTGACTTTATAAAGCGTAAAGGATGTTTTTCTATAACCCCTAATTCTTTATAAAGATGAGAAAAAGAATGAATAGTATCAATACAAATATCAAATTTTTCTTTGCTCATCTCATCAAATTTATAAATGGAGATTTTGGGAATACGAAGGTTTTCTTTTTCCAAAAGATCGCGGATGGTTAAATATTTTCCCAAGATAGTCGATAAGGTCATCTCGGAATTTGCAATGGGAAGTTCGATTTGATCATAAATGCTTTTTAATTTTTCTTGAGCCTCATGATATTGATGAAAAACCGATGAATCGATAAGATTTTTTGGACTTCCCAAAGCTAAAGTTTTTTCAATACGTTTAAGGACATCTTTTTTATTTGTTTTGTATGTATGAAGTTCCAGAACAAGATCCGATAGACCCATTGCTTCTAATAAATGAAAAACCGAATCTAAAGCAGACTTCTTTTTTGAAATAAAAAGAACGGATTTTCCTGCGACGGTAGCATTTGCAATTGCATTTGCGATGGTCTGTACTTTTCCTGTTCCGGGAGCGCCCTCAACAATTAAATTTTCTCCTTCGGATATTTTTTTTAGGACTTCTCTTTGTGAAAAATTGGCATGATAAATCCGAAAATCCTCATAAGTGTCCGTAATGGGATCCATAGTTTTTTGGTTTGCCTCTACGAAATTGTTTTCTTGAGGATTAAAAAGAGATTGCATTAAAGTATTCGGAAAATTTTTATCATCTTTCCAATAGGATAAATCCAAATCATCCGCAATGATATGCCGTCCATAATCGAAAAGTAATACAGAGCCTTGATTCCGATCAACTTTCCATTCTTTAAATTCATTTACCAATTTTTTTTCAACATAGGTTATTTGTTCATTGATTGTTTGTAAGTCTTCATCGGTGCGCATGTCCAATTCAAGATTATATTCTTGTTTTACTTTTCTGCGGAGACTCATATTGAATAAAATTCTTTCGCCACTATAGGAAATAAAATAATAATCGGAATTTTCAATTTTACTCATTTCCGCAGGAATTAAAATTAATGGAGATTGATTTTTATTGCCTTCTTTATCTATCCAATGTAAAAAAGCAACACACAAAAAAAGATTATTTGTACCATTTTCTTCGATAAATCTTTTGTGGGAACGATAAATATTCGCAAGACATACTTGCAAATCTTTTTTATTCAGATTTGTTTTTAAATTATCGGAAGATTTAGAAATAGAGGAATCATAAAAAGATACACTTTTATTATCATTGACAAAGTCGTTATATAATTGAATTGCATCTAAATCATAAATCGTCAATGTTGATTTTGAATCATTGTTATAATTAATCAAGGGATTATCAAGAGATAAATCTTGTGATTCAATTCGAGCATTTTTCAATTCACTTCTTATATCTTCCATAATTTCACCACCGAAAAACTAAATTTATTATATCATTTAAAAGATAAAATAAAAATGAGATGTAAACATTTTCGTACTTTTTGAAATAAGAAAAAATTAAAGTAAAAAAAATGTTAAAAAATGAAAATTGTTAGAAAATATTAAAAAAATGAAATGTTTTTCAAAATAGAAATTTTTATCATTTAAAAACGTTTCTTGTTTTTGAAATATGTTGCATTATATTATAAAAAAAGTTTAAAATAATTCCGTTAAGCCCTTTTGGCGGAATTGGTATACGCGCGTGACTTAGGATCACGTTCTTCGGAGTGCGGGTTCGAGTCCCGTGAAGGGCACCATGAAAAAAATAAAAGCACCGAAAAGGTGCTTTTTTCATTAACCTAAGGATTTACTTAAAAGCGATTATAAAGAATCATGTTATTTTTTTGACATAATTGTATTAAATCATAATTTCCTTCTTTCAAAGTCAGTGCTTTGTTGGGTATCATACAATGAATAAAAGCATAAAAGAGACGCTTGTGTAACAGCAAATATTCTTTGCTGATACTTTCATCTTTGATGTAAAAGAATTCATAACAACCGGAAGAATTTTCGATTGCATGTAGTTCATAACAAAACGGATATTCATTACAAAAATCTTTAATTTCGGATTTTTGTTTGCGGGAAAAAGTCGGTTTTGTGAATTTTTCACAATAATTTTCCACTAATGTTTTGGGATAAACAAAAACTTCTAAACCATTTTTTTCTTTTGTATCTTCTTCTTTTAATATTCCGCGAAAGGATAGCCACAAATAAAAATTATTTGCAATTTTATGATAGTACCAAGAATTCGTTAAAGATTTCAAAAGATAAGGTATAGCTTCTTCTTTTTTATTGTTTAGAAAAAGTATACATCCATGTCGAAAAGAAAAATACGGAGAATCAGGGTAATGATGAATAATTCTCGTAGAAAAAGAAAGACATTTATCATATTCTCCTAATTCCTCATAGGCGTCAAGGCAGGCCAAATTTTCCGAGATACTCAATGTTTTTTTGGATTCTAATGTGTGCAAAATCATACTCGCACCTATTTTTTTCTCTTCAAATTTTAAATGATATTTTTGATAAAAGATATATAATTGCAAATTCGCTGATTTCAAAGCATTTTCAATTTCTTCATTTGTAGGGGAAAAAGAAATTTCTTCCATTTGTTTATTACCTAAAAGTCGATATCTTCTCGCAGGCGTTAAATAAAAATAATGAGGATTTTCCATTGCTTTTTGGAAACTGGATATATAAAATTCTTTTTTTTCTTTTACTTCTTTTTGAAAAAATTGATAAATTGCGGAAAACCAGTTTTTATCGATTCTCATGTTTTGCAACAAAAATCCATTTTCATGCAAAAACGAAAGATAAAAATGTGCTTTGATTAAAAAAGTTTTGTATGATGAAGTATCCGAGATGTGACTCCACACCCATTGATCCCGATTTAAAATGTATTGTTCAATGTTTTTTTGAAAATAAGCTTCTGATCCTGCTATTTTTAATGCATCTTTTCGAAAACAATAAGGATAGAGCAAAGAGAAAGATTCAATATTTTTTATATATTTTTGATACGATATTATTTTATTTTTTTCTTTTCCCATTTTTAAGGATAAACTGGAAAAAGCATAAAGAAACGAGGCTTTAATTTCTTTTGTATCTAATATTTTAAAAAAAATAGAGGGGTAATACAAATCGATTTTTTTCTTGTTTTTCGTGGCATAAAGTTTTATAGAATTTACCAGATAAAGATGATTTAAATGTTTCTTTGGAAATACATTTCTCAAAACTTTTTCTGCAAGTGCAAACACAAATGGCGCATAACTTTTTTCCAAATCTGTGACAGGTATTTTTTCATTTGGAGATTTTGTAATAAAAAAATAAGAAACAAATAATTCAAGAGATAAATAGATACTGATAAAGGAAAGAAATGGAAAAAGAAAAAATTCTAAAGGACGGAAGGAAAATAAAAAAATCAATAAGGTGGAAAAAGAAAACAATAAGATATTCAAAAAAATATTTTTAAACTTGATGAACCATAATTTTTTTGGTGAATAGGAAAGAAATTTATTTTTCTTCCATGTAAATTTTTGATAAAAAAAATAAAGAAGCAAAAGAAAAAAATCAAGAATGGCAAAGATAGCACATAATGAAAAATTCAAGGGTAAGAAAAAAGTTGAAAACCAAAGAATTACAAGCCATAAAATAGATGAAAAAATCAGAATTAATTTCACTGTTTGGCTTGTATTAAATTTTTTCATGATGCTCTCCTTTACTTTAAAGTAACTATATTATAGCACAAGAAAAAATGTGCGTTATGAAAAGAAACGAAAAATATTAAAAAAATAGCATTTTATGTCTTAAAAGGCATTTAAAGCAAATAAAAGACACTTTTTGTGGTTTTTCATTTTTTTCTGTCGAACGAGGTCGATTCATGTCAACGAGAAATATTATTGTTTTTATGTATTGAATGTTTTCTTGTTCTTCGTAACCATTTTTCCAAAAGATTGACCGCTTCATACATTAAAAATGCAATGATTGCCAAAAGAAAAACTCCCATCATGACAAGATCAAGACGAAATACCATTCCTCCATACATCAGTAAATAACCAATGCCGTTTCGCGAAACCAAAAATTCTCCGACGATGGTACCAATCCACGCTAAACCGATATTGATTTTTAAAATGGAAATGAGATTTGCTAAGTTACTTGGAAGTACTACTTTATAAAGAATTTGTAGTTTGGTTGCGTTAAGTGCTCTCAGCATTTTGATATAACTTTTATCGGTATTATGAAAGTAATTTAAACAGGAAATAATAGTTACGACTATGGATAATGAAATACTTACAAAAATAATTCCTTTCATATTTGTACCGGCCCAAATAATGAGAATCGGAGCAAGAGCTGTTTTTGGTAGAGCATTTAAAACAGTGAGATACGGATCGATAATACGATGAAGTGTATCGGAAAAATAGAGCAAAATCGCTATTAAAATACCAAGTAAGTAACCAACGATCAATCCGATTATCGTTTCTAATACACTGATACCGATATGAGAGAAAAGAGAATTTGACTCAAGATAAGTGAGAAATAATTGAAAAATTGCTGTTGGTTTGGAAACCAGGAATTCATTTAAAAAACCAATAGACACCAACCATTCCCATAAGAAAAGAAAAAGACAGAAAACAGAAATTTGTGCAAATAGAATAAAAAATTTTTTTCTTCTTTTTTGCTTTAGGTAACTTTCATAAGAATTAGGCACTTTCATGATTTAACTCCTTGAAGATAGCGGTAAAATATGTTTGAAATTGGGGTAATTTACGACGAGAAGACGGAAGAGAATCTTTTGGAAAATCCAAAAGATATTCTTTTTGTAAAGTTAAAGGTCTTTTATTTAGAACCAAGATTTTTTCTGAAAGTGCGATTGCTTCGGAAATATCATGACTAACGATAAGCGCACTCTTTTTTTCTTCGTTTAGTATGTTTTTTACATCTTCCTGTACCAGTAACCGTGTTTGCGAATCCAATGCGGAAAAAGGTTCATCAAGTAACAGAAGATCTGGTTTTAAAACTAAAGTTCTTATTAACGCAACACGCTGACGCATGCCACCGGATAATTCTTCCGGATAATGATATAAAAAATCGGATAAACCATATTTTTCCAATAATTTCAATGCATAATTTTCATTTTCTTTCGTTTTTTTCTTGCAAACTTCAAGACCAATCAAAACATTTTTATATACCGTTTTCCATGGGAAAAGATTATCTTTCTGGAACATGTATCCGACTTTGGAATAAACATTGACGCTTCCGCTGGTTTGATTTTCCAAAGATGAAATGATATTGAGGACGGTAGATTTCCCACATCCGGAAGGACCTAATAAAGTTACCACTTCATTTGGATAGATGGAAAAAGAAAGATCTTTAATTACTTCTGTTTCTCCGTTATCATTGTAAAAAGATTTTTTAATATGGTGAAGTGAGATAAGTTCTTGCATATTGTACCCTCTAAAATAACATATTTTTTCAATTTTTAATTGTGTATGCAAACTGCCTAAATTTCATTTTTTCTTTTTAAATTTCGATTATAAAGAAAATCAAAATCAATATCTTATTTGGAAATATCTCGGTAATTTCGTAAAAAAATAAAAAGATTTTTTCCAGTACAAACCAAGATTTTGCGCTTATATATTGAAAGTTATAATTGGACAAATGTGAATTCCGATGGTAGTTTTTTAACTCGTGACATTTTTTAAGGAGTATGATACGATAACATAGGTGATAAAGATGCAAAAAAGTTTACAAAATTTCATAGATCTTTTTTCAAATAATGACTCAATAGTACAAAATGCATTAAAAGAAAAACAAAAATGGATTTTAAAAACTTTTTTCACTTTCATTGATTTTTCTTCTGTGGAGAAAAATGGTAAAAAAGAATATCCTTCTATCTATGCTTTAATGGATCAGGCCCTTCATTTTGAATTGGATCAAAAAAATGGCTTTGCCTATCGGATATTCACTTTAAAAGAAAATATAAAATTAAAAGAACATAGTTTTTACGTCGGATATGATTTTACAAAAATGAATCATGCGATGTATTGTGATTTTTTTGCCAATTTTTATCCATGTATTGGAAAAGAAGATGCGGTATATTTCGTCGAAGAACCATTAAAAGCTTTAGCAAATCGGATGATTGGAGATAAAAAAGAATATGTTTTGATTTTACCTGCGGAGAAAACTTTTGATGGAAATGTTTTTTTCCCTTTTTCTTGTCAAATAATTGCTAAGAAATCTTTTTTGACAGAAGAAGAAATTCAAACCATTTGTCTTCTTGCGGAGAAATTAACAATCGAAATAGAATGGAGAATGTAATTATGAATTCACGAGAAAATTTTCATAAAGCATTTCTTGCCCGACACTATCCTTCATTCGTGGATGAAGAATTTATTTATCGGGTTTTCAAAGAAATTCTTTACAATGTCACTCAAAAAGTAAATGTGGAATTCGGAGAAATTCCCAATCCGAATATGATTTTGAATTATATTGTAGAAGAATATCTTTATGTTTTTGAAACTTTAGAAGAAGATTACCGTGAAAAATTAGTTCAAGATTCCAATTTTCAAAGAAACTTTGTTCGTTCCATTTCCGACAAAGTAATCTTTAATGAATTTTTATATTATCGTGCACGACCGATGATTTCTAAGTATCATCCGTCCATTACTTCCATAAAATTTTATTTGAATTTTATTTTGCAACAATTTACGGTATTGGTTCCACAAGATAATTATGCGCATTTGATGATAGATGTTTTACGAAAAATATTCTTATCTTGCTCGGGAATAACAACACTATTGGT
The DNA here is from genome assembly GCA_947629415.1 of uncultured Bacilli bacterium. Taxonomy (GTDB): domain Bacteria; phylum Bacillota_I; class Bacilli_A; order RFN20; family CAG-449; genus CANRPC01. The sequence goes on along the minus strand of CANRDP010000029.1, from coordinate 2,534 downwards.
CGAAGGATTTGAAACCGAAGCATTTTCTACTTGGAGAACTTTGCATGAAACGGAATGTATTGCAAAAATTTTATATACTTATCCTTATTTAGATAAGACTTATCTTCGTCATATTGAATATAATCGTGCTTTTCGTGATCAAATTTCGGATAAAGAAGTGCAACAAAAAATTATTGATGAAATCAAAAACCTGATGCATCAACATGATTTAAAAAGTAAAGATATGAAAAAATATATTGAATATGGATGGGTCTATGCGATTGAAAATGTTGAAAAACTTTTTCCGGAAATAAAATTGAATTTTCGCAATGGTATTGAAAGAATTGCAGGATTAAGTCAATATGCAAAAATTTACGAAATGTCTTCCGAAATAGCACATTCTTCACCGCTTTTGATTTATTCCAATAAACAATATTTCTTTCAAATAACACTCATATGTTTATATGAAACATTTTTACGATGTGAAGAAATATTTATAAGTCTTTTAAGAAATTGGAATGTAGTACCCGAGGGTTTTGAAAATATGAGAAAAGATCGTATCCTGGAATTGGAAACGATCCTTAAAAAAGAACAAATGAAATTTCAAAAATTGTAGTATTAGACATCTTGGAAGCAAGAATCACCGATAAATTCTCGCAATAAAGAATTACAGGGAACAAAATTATCTTCCATATTCACAAAATATTTTAAAAATTTAATTAAATTATTAGCGGCAATGTAAAAAGGACTATCCCGATCGATATCTTGTAACACGGGCATTGCATATTTCTTCATTACAGGGAGTTCATATGTTAATAGTGAATTGAAGACAAAATCGGCATTCTCTTGGCCGGCGTAAATCCAACGGAATTCACCACGACGAACACTTGGCCACATCGACATTGTTTCTTCCGCGGAAGCGTTTCTGAACTTTTTATCCCGAACAATTCTACGAAGCAATCTTAAATCTGTTAAAGAAATTGGATTATGATTATCAATATTTATTTGCGCCTGAGGTGCTATATAGATTTTAAACTTCTGATGCTTTGGTACAAGAGAGGTTAATGCATCATTCAAGGCATGAATACCTTCGATAATAATGGGACTATGAGAATCAACTTTCAGTAATTCTCCTTTCTCCCGCTTTCCGGTTTGAAAGTTAAAACGGGGTAATTGGACTTGTTTTCCTTGAATCAAATCGGATATATCGTCATTAAATTTTTCAATATCGAGTGCTTCAATTGCCTCTAAATCAACACTGCCATCCGGTTCTTTTTTGATTTGTTCTTTTTCCAAATAATAATCATCAATGGAAATACGAATGGGGAAAATTCCTTGTGACAAAAGTTCGGCCCGCAAACGATTGGAAAATGTGGTTTTTCCAGAAGAAGAGGGACCTGCGATACAAATCAAACGAATTTCTTCTAAATCATCACGAATTTTCTTTCCCAGTTCTGCCAGCATATTATTATGGAAGCTTTCACACATGTTAATAAAATCGATAGGGCCTCTTTTTTCAACATAACTATTAATAGCCGCTATAGAATCCACTCGACATTCCTTTGCCCAAACGGAAGAATTTTTAAGTGTTTTACCAAATTTCGGAGTATCTTCAAACGGAGGAATTTTTCCTTTGCATTCACTTCTCGGATACTGGATGATAAATCCGGGAGAATATAATCGGATAAGAAAATCTTTCAAAAATCCGGTTGAAGGAACCATATGGGAGTACATATAGTTCAAATAACCATCACATTCATATAAGTGCACTGTTTTTTCCGGGCGATATTTTAAAATTTCTAATTTATCTTCATGACCGAATTTTTTGTAAATTTCCTGTGCTTTTTCATTTGGAACAATTTTTTGAACTAAAGGAAAATCCGCTTGAACAATCCGATGTAGTTCTTCGTCGATTTTTTTGATAAAATCCGAATCCAAAGGTCGATTCAAATTTAAAAATAATCCAAAAATCGAACGTGAAACATTATAGGAAAATTTTACATGAAGTGTCGGATCAATTCGATATATGGCCATAGCCACGATGTAGCGGAGAGAAGCTTCATATACTTTGACGGCATCCTCATCTTCTAAAGTCAAAAATTCCACATCCGCGGAATAGTAAACGTCATAATTTAGTTCACGTATACGATTGTTTACTTTTGCGCAAATATATCTTCGTTCATTTTTATTCAATAACTGAATTAATTTAACTTTTCGTTCAAAAGTTTTTGAAGTTCCAAAATAATTTAATGTGAATGATGTATCCATAAGTTTCCTCCTTTAGCAACATAAGTATTTACTTAATTTACAAAATTTATCATAAGAAAAGGTAAATTTTGAGTCTTGAAAAGCAATAATTATTTCGACTAAAAAATTAAAATTTTCAAGCATTATCATGTAATATGTTGCATCTAACTGCTTCTACATTATATTTAATTATGAAAAAAAATTCAAGATGCTTATCACCGAAACAATGGGATTGTTAATTATAAAAGCAAGTGCAACAAACAAAGAGAGAAACGAAAAGAAAATGTTGCAAACAGAAGTAAAATTAC
>CANRDP010000028.1 GCA_947629415.1 uncultured Bacilli bacterium | reverse complement strand
TCACACTTCTCTTGTTTTTTTTAATTATTTCCTTTTTCTCTCTTTATTTGTTGCACTTGCTTTTATAATTAACCTTTGGATTTTACTTTTTTTGACGAAAAAAGCATTTTTATACTTTAGCACACAAGAAAGACCGATTTCAAAGTATCATAAAAAAGAATGTCGTGAAATTTCTCATCAAAAAAAAGAATAAGCACTCCATTGCTTATCCTTTTCAAAAAAATTATTTTGCTTTACTTTTAACGGACAATTTCTCCGTAGACAACACCACTTAATCCCGCGGCATTTGCTTCATCGGTATCCACATGCATGGCCAAGGAAAACTTTTCCGATACACGGACAACCGTATCACCGAAAATAACCGATCTTCCTGTTTCATTTAATACTTTCACAGAAACAATTTCTCCATTTTTGACACCGAATTCTTCCGCATCTTTCGGAGTCATATGAATATGTCTTTTCGCTGCAATGACGCCTTCTTTCAATTCCACTTCTCCGCAAGGACCGACAAGTTTGCAAGCTCCCGATCCTTCAACATCTCCGGATTCACGAACAGGAACAACAATACCCAATGTTCTTGCTTCGGTCAAAGAAACTTCCACTTGATTTTGTTTTCTTTCCGGTCCCAAAATGGAACATGCCAATTCATTTTTAGGTCCAACGACTTTTACTTTTTGATTGGAAGCAAATTGTCCGGGTTGCGACAACATTTTTTTCACTTCCAATTGCGCTCCTTTTCCAAATAAAATTTCCAATGTTTCTTTTGTTACATGAACATGACGTGCACTGGTTTCAATTAAAATTTGTTTCATTTTATTTTCCTCACTTTTTGTACCTATCTGTACATATTTATTTTAATACGAGAAAAATAGGATTGTAAATAAAAAAAAGAAGAAAGAAAAACAAAGAAAATTTTATGTCTTTATTATGTTGAATTAAAAAAATTCTTTTCTTTTTCTTCCTCTTTTCGTTTTATTTGTTTATTTCTTGAAAAGCCGAGAAAAGAAAAATACGAAAGAAATTTTTTCTTTATGTTTCTATTTCTTTTCTGTCGATAAATTGTCATAAAAAAATCAAAGAAGAAAACGAAAATGAAAAAGATACAGACACTTAAAATTTCTTTATTCCCAGAAAGCAGATCAAGATAAGGACGAAATCGATAAAGAAGAAAAAAACCGATGGTAGCCAATAATAACCAAAAAAAGGTATATTTTGGACAGATAATACCAAGAATATTCCTTTTTACATTACGATAATCCCATAGACGAATATGACATACCTTCAAAAAGAAAAGACCAACAACAAACTCCATACCAAGAAAAAGCATGGTCAAAAAAAGTATTGATCCGAAAATTTGCACGATGGAAGTAATTTTATTTGGCACGAAAAAATAAATAAAACAAGCGGAAACTCCATAAATAGGTAACCAAGGTCCTTTTAAAAATCCCGGATTCATCCATTTTTTTGCACTAAAAAAGCGACGAAAGAAAAACTCTAAAGTCCAACCAAAAAAAGAAAAGAAAAAAAAGAGAATACTATAGATTAAAAAGATTTTCACAAAGATCTCCTATCTAAATATATCTCTCTGTTCTTTTCCTTATGACGATTTTAATTTTTTTTGCAAGAAAAAAACGACTTTTACGTCGTTTTTTCAAAGAATAAATTTCTTTATTTGTTTACACAATCTTTAGCAGGTTTTGCTGCACGGAAAGTAATTGCTTTTTGAGCAGGAATTTGAATCTTTTCTTTTGTAACTGGATTCATTCCTTCTCTAGCGGCTCTTTCTTTAACTTCAAAAGAACCAAATCCGGAAACTTTCACCACTTCACCGTCTTTTAAAGCTTCAAGAACAGCTTCAAAAACAGCGTCTACTGCACTTCCGGCATCTTTCTTGGTAAGGCGAGCTGCCTCAGCAACTTTGTCAATGAGTTCAATCTTATTCATGTAAATCTCCTTTTAACTAAATCTAACTTAGCATATATATGTGAAAAAAGCAACAAAAAATATTCTAATTTTTGGCATTTTGTGCTCATTTACTAGTTTTTCTTGCAAAGAATTTTATTTTAAAAAAAAATCTCAGAATTGAGATCTTTTTTCTATTTTTTAAAAAACAAATGCTATCAGGTTGCCTTTTCCTTTATTGGAAATTGTTTTTACCAGTTGTTGCAGCTTCAATTTTACCGGCTCAGGTAAATTATCCAGTTTTAATGCTATTCCTTGCGAAATGATATCGTGGAACTTACGGCCGAACATTTCACAATCCAAAATCGATAAAGGATTTTTATCATAACTTTCTAATAGGTAATTGACGAAAAATTCCGCTTGTTCTTTCGATCCGAGGATCGGTTCAAAAGAAGTATCGACTTCGGTTTTGATAATGTGATATGTCGGTGCTTTTGCTTTGACTCGAATTCCATAACGATTCCCGGAACGTACCACACTCGGTTTTTCAATCGTCATATCTTCCAAAGAAGCACTGGCAAATCCATATCCGCTCATTTCAGCCATTTTTAGTGCATTACCGATTAAATCATAATCTTTTTTTGCCTTGACATATTGACTTAATACCGCAATTAACTGTGCTTTATCCGAAATCTCACATCCGACCAAATCGTGAAGAACTTGCTCGTAAATTCCTTCTTTGATTTCAATTTGAACCGTCACGATACCATTCCCGGTATCCACTTGTGCAATCGAAGAAGTATTCACATTTTCATTTAAAGCAATAACTTGATTGATTGCTTCCACATCTTTTACAATTTTTACTTCTTTCATGGCATCATCAATGGAATGTTGCAAAGAAACACGTAAAGGATGATTTTCGTCTAATGATGAAACCCAACTGGGCATCAAAAGATCGATACCATTCACCGGGAATTGATATAATGCTTCTTTTAAAATTTCTCCTACCTGTTCTTTTTCCATATGTAAAACATCGGTAAGAATAACCGGAACCTGATATTTTTCTTTCAATTCATCCCGTATTTTTTCACTCTCGGAACTCCCCGGAGTTTTCGAATTCAGAACAATAATATAAGGTTTATCGATTTCCCGCATTTCTTCCAATACTTTTCGCTCGGCCGACTCATATTCTTCACGGGTAAAATCATTAATCGTACCATCACTTAAAACGACAATGCCCAGCGTCGAATGTTCCCGAATAACTTTTTCCGTTCCTATTCTGGCTGCCTCATCAAAAGGAATCTCTTCACTGAACCACGGCGTTTTTACCATACGCATTTTACCGTCTTCCAAATAGCCGGATGCCGAATCAATCAGAAAGCCGACACAATCAATTAATCGCACACGAATGCTTAAGTTTTCTTCAATTTTCAAAGAAATCGCATTTGATGGAATAAATTTCGGTTCCATCGTCATGATGGTTTTGCCGTCTCCGGATTGAGGAAGTTCATCGCGAGCACGATTTTTCTCTTCTCCCTCTTCCATAAATGCCAAAACGGCTACTTCCATAAAACGCTTAATGAAAGTAGATTTTCCCACACGCACAGGTCCAACAACACCCAAATAGCAATCACCATCTGAGCGCTGACCGATATCTTTTAAAAGTTCTAAAGTTTCCATAGTTGCCCCCTAAGTTTCACTCATGTGTATGTTCGGGAAGAATAAATTAGAACTTTTTCACATTATCTTTACTTGTTTTTTTCTTCGAAATTTGTTTCGGACTTCTTCGATTTTTTTCGATCATAAGAAGTAAGGTAATTTAATAAAAGATGTGTCTTTTTATATAAAATAATGGTAACCACGACCACAAGAATATAACGAAATAAGTTAAAAGGTAAAACACCGACAAAAATATAAAAGAGCATAAAATTGCTTTCCGTCACATTTCCCATATAACTAAGCATTCCCACCAAAGCGGTCATCGGGAATCCGGCAATATTGATATAAGCCGGAATTAAAACGAGCCAGTTGATAATACATGCCCCGATTGTAGAACATAAAACCCCTAGAATAAGTCCCAGAAGTGCACTTTTAAATGTTCTTTTTCGGGTATAAAGTATCGAAGAAAACAAAACAAGGATCAAACCTAATACAAGATCTCCGAATTCTCCGACTCCTGCAGTCATGGTCGCCGGCAGCTTAATGAAAAAACGAACGATAAGAACTAAAGAGCCTGCATAAGGTCCATAGGCAAAGCCGGTGATAAGTGCCGGTATTTCCGACACTTGAATATCAAGCCACGGAGGAAAGAAAGGCAAATTGAATTTCGCAAAATAATAAAGAACAACACTAATTGCCGACATGATGCCAATCATTGTAATTTCCCGGACACTCAGAGATTTCTTTTGTTGTCTTTCTTTGTAAAGAGAATATAAAAATCCGAATCCGACAAATAAACCGATTGCACCGAGAATATCCATGAGATAATAAAGAGTCATGATACCATCGCTTTTTTCTACATTGTACATAACGATCAGTGCACCGATGATAAATCCTGCTCCAAAAATCATGCATAAGATACATAAGATTATTTTTGCTTTTCGACTAAGCTTAGAATTTTTCATAATAGCCTCCTTTAATAAAAAAATCCTGAAGCTCAGGATCAAATTTTAAAAAAGAAGTTTCTTCTTTCATCCAGCCTTTACTGTCGCCTTAGGAATTGCACCTAATCCTGCTCGTTGGAGCTCGCGGGGTTTACCGCCGAGAGGGAATTTCACCCGACCCTGAAGCAATATCATTATATGTCCATTGATTTTTTCAAATCAAGACATTTCTTTCTTTTCACATAATTTCCACAAAATTAACGTAAGGCAAGCGAAAAATTTCTTCAATTAAAATTTTTCCGTTTTTGAAAGATTTCTTGGCACTTTTTGTCAATCCAATCGTTATGGTATAAACCGATAAACCACTCTCGGAATATGCCGCATTATGTTCCAAAGAAAAAACTTTGATTTCGTTCTTACGTAAAAAAGTGATGAATTCTTTTAAATTTGGACGTGAATCCAACTCAACATGAAGATCGTATACGGTAGAATGAAGTTCAAATATCCGCTCGATTTTCGGGAAGAAGATTAATGCCAAAATAATAATAAAAGCGCCTAAAAGAGCCAAAGTGAAAAATCCCGCACCAATGGCAAGACCCATACAAGCACAAGCCCATAATCCCGCCGCAGTCGTTAATCCGCGAATTTGATTTCGCGATGTAACCAAAATCGTTCCGGCACCCAAAAAACCAATTCCGGAAATGACTTGTGCTCCTAATCGGGCACCATCGACACCATATCCCACTTCAATTAAATATTCGTTTGTCATCATAGCCACAGCAGCACCAACACCGACAAGAACATAAGTTCTTAATCCTGCCGCATGTCTTTTTACCGCTCTTTCCGCACCGATAAAACCGCAAAATAAAATAGTAATAATCAATCGTATGATAATGGACCCAATGGTCAAATTCCCTAACCATTCCCAATTTAATAATTTCACTAATGGATCAACAATCGTAAAGTACAACATACAAATTTTTTTCCTTCCACACAAAGTATTTTACCATACATAAAAGAAAAAGGAAAGGTGAGAATCTTTTCGATTCTTTTCCATAGGTTTTTTGGAACAAATTGAATTTTATTGCCAATCTTGCTATACTAGAAGAAATCAGAAAAAGGAGACTTAATATGCTTGTAGGCAAAATTGAAGATTTTAAAAGTGTGGATTTTCAACATCCGAACATTCGAAAGGCTTTCGAATTCATTGAAACGCATGACCTACTCTCTTTAAAAGAAGGAAAAATCGTAATTGACGGAGATAATGTCTGGGTTAATCGTTCAAGTTATATCGGAAAACCTTTTGAAGAATGCAAAATCGAAGGACATGAAAATTACTTGGATTTGCAATTGGTGATTAAAGGAAACGAAGGCTTTGGCTATGTTGATAAAAATCGAGAAGGATTAGAAATATCTTCTCCTTATGATCCGGTGAAAGATAAAGCCAATTATAAAGGGAAATTAGATGGCATTATTGATTTACACGATCATTGCTTTGCGTTAGTTTGGCCCCAGGATTTGCATATGCCGTTAATCAAAAGAAACGACGAAATTATCGAAAAAGCCGTATTTAAGATTAAACTATAAAATTGAGGAAAAATCCTCAATTTTTTTTTACTTTATCTTTTTTTATTTTTTATTCTTTTTTATTTACCAAATAATTGGGATTGACATTCATAAGAATTTCTTCATCCAAAGATAAATCATCGCTTGCTTTATCTGAGCATTGCACCACAAGAATAGCCTCTTGAAAGGCATCCACAAAAAACTGACTTTCAATTTTCAAAGTGATTTTCCCATCTTCATCCAGATTCATTCCGATACATGTCGGATAATGTGAGACAAGCACCTTTAAGTACATATCATCATTTAATGTCGATAAATTCCGATAAGACATCATTACTTTTTCATCAAACAAAATTTGCTCTTCATACACGGAAGATTTTTGGTCATGATCCACGGCATACCATAATTGAATAGAATAAGATCCGTGCAATCGTACTTCTTGATTTTGATGCTCACAATGGTGTTGAAGATTAATAATCCAACATCCCAAAAGTTTGGAAACATTATCTTTAAGATATAATTCTTTTTCTAAATAGTAAGCTAATTTTCCTTTCCCAGTCAACGTTTTCGCAGCTATTTCACGATACATAAAAAACCTCCCTTATTAGCCTATGCTCGGGAGGTTTATTTTTTACCGCAGATGCAATTCAATTTCTTTTAATAATGCGTGAATTTCTTCTTCGTACTCTTTACTATTTTTGATGTAAGGATGATTTTTATATCGCTCATCTATTTTCAAAAAAGCAACTTTTTTTTCTTCGTAATCTTTTTCATTCAGAGAAGTTGCCAATTCTTTTTGGGCATTTTGATGCTCTTTTTTTAAAAGAAGAAATTCTTCATCTTTCGCCATGACACCTTTTAACGCAACATATTTTTTTACAGCAGGTAACGCACGAAATTCATCTAAAAATTCATCAATGCTTTTTTTTATATTTTCATTCATGAACAACTTCTCCGATTAAAGAATATGTATGAGATTCTAAAATCCGGACCGGAATAATTTTTCCGATAAGATCCGGAGTACCTTTAAAATGAACCAATTTATTTTGTTCATTATATCCGCTATACATACTCTCATCTTTTTTCGAAGGTCCGTCAACCAAAACCGAAACGATTTTTCCTACATATGCTTGTGCCTTTTTTGCAATGGATTCTTCTAAAGTGGTCACCAATCGATGAAATCGTTCTCCTTTTGTAACGCGAGATACGGAATCGTTCATTTTTGCTGCGGGAGTACCGATTCTCGGTGAATAAATAAAAGTAAATGCACTATCATATTGGCATTTTTTTACGGCTTCCAAGGTGCAAAGAAAATCTTCTTCGCTTTCCTCTGGAAAACCGACGATAATATCCGTAGAAAGTGCTATATTCGGAATCGCTTTTCTTAATTTATCCACTAATTCCAGATAAGATTCGATGGTATATCTTCGTCCCATTTTCCTTAAAATTTCATTACTCCCCGATTGCAAAGGCAAATGAAGAAACGGCATAATATTTTTATATTTTGCCATCACTTCAATCATGCTTTCATCAAAATCCCAAGGATGAGATGTGGTAAAACGAATTCTTTCTATATCGGTCTTGGCCACTTCTTCCAGTAATGTGGCAAAAGATTCTTCATTATGAAAATCTTTCCCGTAGGCATTTACATTTTGCCCGAGCAAAGTAACTTCTTTATAACCTTTTTCTTTTAAATCGATGATTTCTTTTAAAATATCTTCTTTTAATCTGCTTCGTTGCTTCCCTCTGGTATAAGGAACGATACAATAGGTACAAAATTTATCACACCCATACATGATATTGACAAAAGCTTTATATTGCTCCAATTGAATTTTCGGAAGATTTTCAATTACTTCTCCTTCGCAAGAAGAAACCTCAATCACTTTCTTATTTTCGAAAAGAACTTCATCGAGCAATTGAGCAAAATGTTTGATATTATGCGTACCAAAAATAAGATTTACTTGCGGATAATGTTTTCGGATGGACTCCACCACATGCGGTTCTTGAGCCATACAACCGCAGATACCGAGAACTTTTTTTGAATTTTTCGAAAAAAGATTTTTTAAAGCTCCAACTTCTCCGAAAACTTTATCTTCGGCATTTTCTCTTACGGCACAGGTATTTAAAAGAATCACATCGGAATCTTCCATTTGATTGCTGGACACAAAACCGATTTCTTCCAAAATTCCAGCAATGGTCTCGGAATCCACCACATTCGCTTGGCAACCGTAAGTTCTTATAAAGTATCTTTTTCCGCGAGCAAATTCTCTGAGGCGAGACGAAATAACCAAATCTTCCCGTGAAAAAACAATCGGTGCTCTTGTTCTCTTCTTCGCATTTTGCAGCGATGGCATATCATGGATGGATTCTTTCATTACACTACCTCCAAAACAAATTTATTTTTTTTCAACGCGTAAGCGAACTGCCGTCTTTTCTTTGCCATCAATTTCGATTTCCCGAAATGACGGAGAAATTTTAATATCAATACCGCTTGGAACTAAATAACCTCTGGCAATAACAACGGCTTTAATTGCTTGATTTAAAGAACCCGCTCCTACCGTATCAATATTCAGATATTCCTGAGTTCTCATAATGCTACTGATTGCACCGGCCACCGCCGAAGGCGAAGACGACGATGCGACTTTCATAAGTTCTATCATTTTCATTCCTCCTAATTTAAAAATATGACGGAAAAATTTTTTCTATGAAGTGAAGTTAGATTTCGTAAATTTCAGCAAAGCGCTTTATTTTTTGTACTTGATTTGTTGCGTCATCGATTTGAAGTAAGGTACCGTTAAATAAAACCGGTCCTTCTTCCTCCAATTCGAAAGTGGTCGGAAATCCGGTACGTGTTTTCAAAATAACCTCTTTTCTTGACGCTCCCAAAATACCGAAATACGGGCCAACCATTCCCACATCGCTTTGAAATGCCGTACCTTTTGGCAAAATTCTTTCGTCTGCCGTTACGACATGCGTATGTGTCCCCAATATTGCCGTTACTTTACCATCAAAATTCCAGGCAAAGCTTTGTTTTTCTCCTGTTGCCTCCGCATGGAAATCAACGATATGAATGTCCGCTTTTTCTTCCTCATTTAAAATTCTATCCATAGTATCAAAAGGATTTTCCGCATTTCCATCCATAAAAGCTCTTCCCAAAAGGTTCGTCACTCGGATACTCTTTTCACCGATATTATAAATTCTGCTTCCTTTCCCGGGAAAAACAGCATTCAAATTCTCCGGCCTTAAAATTTCATCGTACAAATCAATATAATGGAGAATTTCCTTTTTAGAAAATGCATGATTCCCCAAAGTAACAACATCGACACCACTTTTTAAAAGTTCCAACATATGTTCTCGGTTCAGTCCTTTTCCATGCGTGGCATTTTCACCATTAGCAATTACAAAATCGATGGATTCTTTTTCCATTTCTTGTTCTAAGAAGATCTGCGTTGCTTTTCTTCCTCTTTTTCCGACGATATCACCGATAAATAAAATATTCAAAGTTTTCCTCCTTTGAAAAAAGGCCATAAGGCCTTTTCCTTAACTATTTTGCTATTTCCACTGCTCGAACTTCACGGACAACGGAAACTTTTATTTGACCCGGATATGTCATCTCGTTTTCAATCTTTTCACGAATTTCTCTAGCCAAGCGATAGGATGCCAAATCATCCATCTTTTCCGGCACAACCATAACACGGACTTCCCGTCCGGATTGCATCGCATAGGCATTGGAAATACCATCAAATTCTTTGCAAATCGTCTCCAATTGTTCAATTCGTTTGATATAATTTTCCAAAGTTTCGTTTCGTGCTCCCGGTCGCGCCGCAGACAAGGTATCCGCAGCTTGTACCAAATAGGAATAAATATATTTTGCCTCCACATCACCATGATGCGATTCGATGGCATTAATGACTTCTTCAGGTTCTCCGTATTTTTTAGCAAGACGAGAACCGATTTCCACATGGCTACCATCTAATTCAAAATCCGCAGCTTTTCCGATATCGTGAAGCAAACCGGCTCGTTTGGCAAGATTTTGATCCAAACCCAATTCCGCAGCCATTATTCCACTCAAATAAGCAACTTGAATGGAATGATCTAATGCATTCTGCGTATAAGAAGTTCGATATTTCAAACGTCCGACATAATCCAATAAATCTTTATTGATTCGCGGTAATCCTAATTTAAAAGCAGCATTAATTCCCGCTTCATGAATGGATTTATTTACTTCTTGTTTTGCTTTTTCCGCCAAATCTTCGATTCTTCCCGGTTGAATTCTACCGTCTTTAATCAAATATTCTAACGCAAGTCGTGCCGTTTCTCTTCGAATCGGATCAAAGCAAGATATCGAAATAACTTCCGGTGTATCATCAATCAAAATATCGACTCCCAATAATTGCTCCAATGTTCGAATATTTCGCCCTTCTCTTCCGATGATACGTCCTTTCATATCATCATTTGGTAAAGCAACCGAAGAAACCGTGCGTTCCGTCGTTACTTCTTGTGAATATTTGGAAATAGCCAAAGCCAAAACCTCTTTTGCTTTTTCTTCGGCATTTTCTTTCATTTCCTCTTCTTTATTTTTTTGATAAAGAGCAATTTCCTGACTCATTTGCGACTCAACACGCTTAAAAATTTCATCTTTTGCTTCGCTAATCGTCATTTGAGAAATTTTTTCCAATTCTCCCATCACGGAATTCCATTTCTCTTCAATAGATTTTTCTTTATCTGTCACGGATTGCAGACGGCGATCGATTTCCACGGATTTTTGGCTCAATTGATTTTCTTTTTGTTCCAAATTTCTTTCTTTTTCGATAAGAGCCAAATCTCTTTGATCAAAGGCAGATTCTCTTTGATTCAATTTGTTTTCCAATTGACTCATTTCCGCACGTCTTTCTTTCATTTCTTGCTCAATTAAATTGCGTTGTTCATAAGCAAGATTTTTTGCTTCATATTGTGCGTTTTTGATGATATCTTTTGCTTTTTCTTCCGCAGAGGATACAATGTCTTCCGCTTTATTGTTTTCTTCTTCAATTTTGGATTTATTAAAACGACGGAACAAAACAAAACCAATGAATCCGCCCAAAGCTAAGCAAAGAATACCAACAATTACACAAATTAAAATAATTGATGATTCCATTTGTATATACCACTTTCTGGTCGTGATATTAACCAAAACAACTCGTGACCAGCGAGCTGTTCACTTTTTCATTAGCGATAAATATGTTCATTCCATATCCAAGGATAGGAAAGATAGCATGATTCATTAACGCTCGGTTAACAATCTAAGTATAGCATTTTTTTATCTCAAGTTAAAAGAAGAAATTTGAATTTTGTAGAACAACTTCTTTTTTATTCTTATGAAAAAGAAAAATCTAGGAATTTTCCTAGACTTTTTAACCATTTTTCTTTTCTATACCCAAGGATTCAAAAACTTTATCGTAAAGAACTTGTGCCGTTTCTTTATTTTCCTTCAAATATTTTTTGGCACTATCTTTTCCTTGGCCTACTCTTTCACCGAGAATTTCAAACCAAGAACCCGATTTTGTGGCAAATCCTTGTTGCAAAGCAAGATCCAATAATTCACTTTCTTTGGAGAAACCCTCCCCGAAGATAAGATCTACTTTGCATTGTTTGAATGGCGGTGCAACTTTATTTTTTACCACCTTGATTGATACGGAATTCCCAATGATGTTATCACCATCTTTAATTACTTCAGCTTTTCTTATATCAATGCGTATGGAAGCATAGAACTTTAGCGCTCTTCCTCCGGTGGTTACTTCGGGATTTCCGTAAATAACACCGACTTTTTCCCGCAATTGATTAATAAAGATAACGCTACAATTCGATTTATTTAAAACCCCGGCCAATTTTCGCATCGACTTGGACATTAATCGCGCATGCATTCCGACATTACTGTCCCCCATGGAACCTTCAATTTCCGCTTGAGGAACAAGAGCTGCAACCGAATCCACGACAATCAGATCTATCGCTTCCGATTTTGCCAACATTTCCACAATTTCCAATGCTTGCTCTCCGCTATCCGGTTGTGAAAGAATTAATTCGTCAATATTTACACCAAGTTGTGTGGCATAAAGAGGATCAATCGCATGTTCCGCATCGACAAAAGCAGCACGGCCACCATCTTTTTGCGCTTCGGCAATTGCCGTTAAAGCCAAAGTTGTTTTTCCCGAAGATTCCGGGCCGAAAATTTCTATGATTCTGCCCTTTGGATATCCTCCGATTCCCAAAATAGAATCCAACATAAGTGATCCGGAATGGATAATATCCACATCTAAGCTCGGTCGATCTCCCAATTTCATAACGGAACCTTTACCGAACATTTTTTCAATGTTTGATAAAGTTTCCGACAATTTTTCTTCTTTTGTCTTTGATTTTTCTGCCATAAATCTTATACCTCCAATGATACAATTGACGATTTAATTTCTTTTCTTTCCAAAAAATTATAAATTTTTTCAAAAGCAAATTCAATGCATGCATTTTGAATTTCTTCTCTTGAACCATTTAAATGCAATTCGTATAGATGTAATTCACTTTGAAATAAAAAACCGATATATACAAGTCCTTTTTCTTTTCCTTCAAGAACCGAAGGACCGGCATTCCCTGTAAAACTCACCGTGATATCGGAGTGCAAAAGATTTTTTGCTCCCTCAACCATTTCCTTTGCCGTTTCTTTACTCACCGCTCCGAATTGCTCCAATGTTTCTTTTTTTACTTTTAAAACCTGCATTTTCACATTATTGGAATAACTTACAATTCCGCCGAGGAAAAATTTTGAAACTCCTGAAAATGATGTAATGGTTGCGGCAAATTTTCCACCAGTTAAACTTTCCGCAGATCCCAAAGTGTACTTTGATTGTAACAAAGATAAAATTACCTCTTTTTTATTCATTTCTTTTCCCTCAACAATTTGGCATTTTGAATTACGTAAATAATTCCCGAGAGTAACGATAATCCCATGGCAATATAGCAAAGAATTAAACTGATGGGATACGATAAGGAAAGAAGTGAAAATGGCCAGTCGTTCAATAAAACAAATATCAATGCAATCATCTGAGCCACTGTTTTCATTTTTCCGAAAATATTTGCGGCAACAACGGTTCCTTGTTCCATAGCCAAAAGGCGCATGACATCAACAACGATATCTCTTGCAACCATCACGAAAGGAACAACTGCCGGAATTTTTAAAGGTCCATATTGTGTCAGAAGAATAAATAAAGAATTTACTAATAATTTATCCGCAATCGGATCCATAAATTTTCCGAAATTTGTGACCATATTATACTTGCGGGCAATATATCCATCCAAAAAGTCGCTCAAAGAAGCAAGAATAAATAAAATAAAAATGATAAGGTAAATTAAAGAAATATTTAATCCTTCAATTTGAGGAACATCCCAAAATTGATGAAAAGGTATCAAAATCAAAGCGACAATTATAAATACAGCAATTAATCGAAAAGTGGTTATTTTATTTGGTAAATTCATACTTCTCCTTCTTTTAAAAAATTCTTTGAGTACTGACCCGATAAGCCATGTTTTGTCTAGGACAATCATTTATCTATGCATTGCATGTTAGCATCCGTTCAATTCCGTAGCTAACTTCCCTTACCAAATTTAGGTTTCTCGCTTGAGGGGTTTACCGCGTTCCACTTTATGGTTTCCCATAAACTCCGTCACTGTGGCACTTTCAGAGATTATCCATATTAAAAAACTTAGGATATGTTTCTCGCCGTTAGGTGCTCCCACCTACCCAGAGTTATCATTTCCTCTGGCACAAACACTACCATCATCGCAGATGGTGCGAGCATGGACTTTCCTCTAATATTAAAAAATATCAGCGATTGTCTGGGTCAGAATTTTTGATTTTTGTTGGATCTTTTCCAAGTTTATAAAGCGCTTGTTCTAAAACGGAAATCCGTTTTAATAGATCAATGTTTGCTAAAGAACCGGATTCGTTGGCGGAAAGCATTTTGATTTTTTCGGATAAAACGGCATTTTCCGCTTCAAATTTATCTTTTTGCTCTTTTAAAGAATGATTTTCTTTTTCCAATTCTTTCAATCGAGCTTCTGCTTTTTCCGAATATTGTTGAATGGCGTAATAATCCTGAACGATTTCATCCATATACATATCGACTTCCAAAGCATCATAACCGGCAGTATTACTTTTGAATTCATGTTCTAATATTTCATCTGTACTATGTTTCAACTTTAGGTCCATAACTTTTCCTTCCGACATAGTTTTATTATATCTTCTCTTATAGAGAAATGCAAAACGATTACAACAAAATGAAAAAGAATGTTAATCTAAATTGAAAAAGCAACACATATTGAGAAAAGGTGTTGCAATATGAAATATCGTTTTGAAAATGGTATG
>CANRDP010000027.1 GCA_947629415.1 uncultured Bacilli bacterium | reverse complement strand
AAAAACATAAAAAAATCGAAAAGCAGTTGAAATTTTGGAAAAATTTTCATAGAATAAGCATGGTAAAAAACTTTGGTAACGAAGATTTTTACTCGAACTTATGCTTAGATAAGTGGGAATTCCCACTTTTTCTTTTGCAGGAGGAAAAGATGGATAACAAAATTGAAAAGGCAAAAGAATTGATATTTCCTTTGCTGAAAGAAGAGAATTATGTCTTGGATCGAATGCGATACTACCGGAAAGAAAAGGAAAATTATCTGGAAATTTTTGTAGAACGCGAAGATTATTCTCCGATATCGCTTGATGAAATAGTGGCTTTATCGGAAAAAATTTCTCAAGCCTTGGATAAAGATGATCCTTTTCCTGAGAATTATATTCTCGATGTTTCAACTTCGGGCGCGGAAAAAGAGATTCATGATTTTTCCCGATTACCGCTTTTAAAAGGTAAAAAGATGGAAGTACACTTAAAAAACCCTTATAAAGGAGAAAATATCTATATCGGTTTTTTGAAGGAAGTAACTTCCGAGCAATTCATACTTACCTATCGGGTAAAAGCACGCGTCTTGGAAGCTACATTTGATATAACCAATGTTTCAAAAATAAAACTTGCCGTTTGATGAGGAGGAGAAGAAATTTATGGAAGCAAAAACATTTTTACTGGCAATTAAGGAAATGGAGGAAAAGAAAAATATTCCTCAGAGTACAACAATTCAAGCTTTAAAAGAAGCCATTGAAGGTGCATTGAAAATAAAAAATTATGAGGATGCGATTTTTAAAACATCGATTCTTCCCGAAGAAGGAAAAATCGAAATTTTTGAATTGCATAAAATCGTCGATCAGGTTGAGGATGATGTTTTGGAAATTTCTCATGAAGATGCGGAAAAGAAAATGAAAGAAATTCCGGGTGCTTTTGTCGATGGAGAATCGTATCTGAATGTTCCTGTTTCCATTGATAAATTTACCGGTCCTCAGGCAAAGAAATGTCAAAATATTTTTATTCAAAGAATTCGTGAAGCGGAAAAAGCTTTAATTTATGCGACTTATAGTGATAAAGTAGGTGAAAATGTCACGGCAAGTGTCGAAAAAGTAGAAGATCGTTATATTTTGATTAATTTGGGAAAAACATCCGTTGTTTTGGATAATCGAAATTTAATTGGCAGAGAAACTTTCCGTCCCGGAGATCAGATTCGGGTATATTTATCCAAAGTCGATTCTTCTTCCCAAGGACCGCAGATTATGGTTTCTCGTTCGGATCCGGGATTCTTACGTCGCTTATTTGAAGAAGAAGTACATGATGTTTATGACGGAACAGTGGAAATTCGTGAAATTGCTCGAGAAGCGGGAGAACGAAGTAAAGTAAGCGTAGAAACACGTGAACCCAATGTGGATCCCGTCGGTGCTTGCATCGGGCAAGGTGGCAATAAGATTCAAAAGATTTGTGCCCAGATCAACCATGAAAAAATCGATATTGTTCAGTATCATGTTTATCCCGGATTATATATTGCCGAAGCTTTGAAACCTGCTTTGGTTTTAGGGGTAAAAATAGTTTCCGAAGAAGAAAAGAAAGCCATAGCGGTTGTTAAAGACGGTGATCTGAAGATTGCCATCGGCAAAAAAGGGGTGAATGCACGATTGGCCGTGCGATTAACCGGTTATCATATTGACATTCTGGAAGAATCCGAAGCAAAGAATCAAAATGTGGAGTATTTGACTATGGATCGCATGAAAGAAGAAGAAGAACGAATGATTTTTGAACGTCGTCGTCAAGCGATTCTCGAGGAACAGGCAAAGGAAGAACAAGAAAGAAAACGTCGTCTGGAAGAAGAAATGACTCGTATGGAAAAAGAAGAAAAGGTTCTTTCCGAAGAGAAGGTTTCTTCCAAGCAAGAAGTCGTTGAAGAAAAACCGACAGAAGTCGAAGAAAAAGAAGTAAAGAAAGAAGAGGAAGTTGTCGAATATAAGCCAAAAGTGGTCGGACAACGAGTGTCTTTGGAAGATTTGGAACGTCAAATTGAAGAGGAAAAGAAGAAATCTTCGAATAAACAAAATTTCCGTCGCAAAAAAGAAGAAATGGAAAAAGAAGACGTTGAAGAAGAGAAAAAGACGATTGATCGCAGTAATTACATGGATATCTATACTCAGGAAGAATTGGAAGAATTGGATCAAGAAGAAAATGATGAAGATTATGATGAGGATGAAGATGAAAATGTCGATTACGACGAATATGAAGAATACTATGAGGACAAATAGATGAAAGAAAAGAAAATTCCCTTACGTCGTTGTGTTGTTACCAATGAATTTCTTCCCAAAAAAGAATTGATGCGCATTGTGAAAAACAAAGATGGAAAGATTTTCTTAGATGAAACTTCCAGAGCCAATGGCCATGGTGCATATTTAAAGAAAAGCGAAGAAATTGTTTTGGAAGCGAAAAAGCGAAAAGTGTTGAATCGTATCTTTGCATGCGAACTTCCCGATGAACTTTATAAGGAGATGCTCGAGTTTGTTAGAAAAAATTAATTCTTATCTGTATTTTGCTTTTGCTTCAAGGCATATTGTTCTCGGGGAAAGTGCTCTTATGAAAATGCGTTCAAAAAAAGTGTTTTTACTTGTTTTTGCCGAAGACATGGGAATTTCTTCCAGGAAAAAAGCCGTAGATAAAGCTACGTTTTATCAAATACCGTATCTTTTCTACAAAACAAAGTCCGAGCTTGGAACTTTGGTAAGAAAATCCGCGGTATCCATTCTTGGAATAACGGATGAAAAACTTGCACAAGCAATATTGAAATGTAAAAAGGAGGATGGAATTTATGCAAAAAAAGAAACCGAATAATCGTGTTGCCAATTTTTCGAAATCCGATGCAAATCATAAGCATAAAAATACCACGAAAGTGAATAATGGTGTCTTTATTTATACCGATATTTTAACGGTAAATGAGCTTGCAAAACAATTGGAATTAAATCCATCGGATATCATCAAATATCTTTTTATGGAAAAGAAAATCATGGTGAATATCAATTCTCCCTTGGATGATGATACCATTGGAGAAATTTGTTTGAACTGGGGTTATGATTTCAAGAAAGAAAAAATTGTCGAAAAAGAAAGATTTGAAGAAATTGAAATTCACGATGATCCTAAAGATTTAATGGAACGTCCTCCGGTGGTTGTCATCATGGGACATGTTGATCACGGAAAAACAACGTTGATTGATACGATAAGAGATTCGCATGTGGCAGAGGGAGAAGTCGGACTCATTACGCAACAAATCGGTGCTTATCAGAAGGATATTCGCGGAAAAAAGATTACTTTTTTGGATACACCGGGTCATGAAGCCTTTGCGGCGATGCGTGCACGAGGCGCTTCGGTCACGGATATTGCCTTGATTGTGGTTGCCGCGGATGATGGTGTAATGCCTCAGACAAAAGAGGCCATCGATCATGCCCGTGCTTCCAATGTGCAAATCATTGTTGTTATCAATAAAATCGATAAACCGACAGCGAATGTGGAAAAAGTAAAGACGGAACTGGCCAATGAAGGAATCATTCCGGAAGAATGGGATCCTCAAAACGGTGTCATTTTCAAAGAAATATCGGCAAAACAAAAAATCGGTATTGATGATTTGCTTGATACCATTCTGGAAGTAAGTGATGCTATGGAATTAAAAGCTAATCCGAAGCGATATGGTTTTGGTACGGTCATTGAGGCATCATTAGATAAAAATGAAGGCCCGAAAGCTACTTTGCTTGTACAAAACGGAAGTATTAATATTGCCGATCATATGGTTATCGGTACTTCCTATTGTAAAGTTCGTCGTATGGTAAATGAATATAAAAAATCTTTGAAAACGGCCGGACCTTCCACTCCGGTTGTTGTTACAGGAATCGATGAAGTTCCGGTTGCCGGAGATCGGTTTATGGTTTTCCCCGATGAAAAAACGGCGCGAGATGTCGCTGCCGCGCGAAAACTGACAAAAAGAAATGAAGAATTAAGACCTTCTTCAACGGTCACTTTGGATGAATTATTTTCACAACAAAAAGAATCGGAACAAAAGCATATCAATGTCGTTTTACGAGCGGATTTGCAAGGCTCCGTAGAAGCTTTGAAATCTTCTTTGGATAAACTATCCGTGGAAGGAATTAAAGTAAATATCATTCGTGCTGCGGCCGGTGCAATTTCCGAAAATGATATTCTTCTGGCGGCGACAAGTAAGGCTATTGTTTATGGATTTAATGTTCGTCCGGATGCGATTGTACGTCAAAAAGCCGCGGAGGAACATGTGGAAATTCGTTTACATTCCATCATTTATGCTTTAACCGAAGAAATCGAAGCGGCTATGAAAGGAATGTTATCGCCGGTGGAAAAAGAAGTGATTCTTGGTACGGCGGAAATACGTCAATTATTCCGTGCCAGTAAAGTAGGAACCATTGCCGGTTGTATGGTTACTTCGGGAACCTTAAAAAGAGGCGTGGATATTCGTTTGATTCGTGACGGTATTGTCATTTTTACCGGGAAATTGGGATCCTTGAGAAGAGGAAAAGATGACGTAAGCAATGTAAATAGCGGATTTGAATGCGGATTAACCATTGAAAACTTTAATGATATTAAAGAAAACGATGTGATTGAAGCATTTGAGATGCAGAAAGTAGAACGAAAATAGTATGGCAAATAAACAAGAAAGAATAAAAGTTCTCATTCAAAAAAATATTTCGGATATTCTTCTTTTTGAATTGCAGAATCCGATGATGAAATGGGTTACGGTCCAATCGGTTGATGTCTCCAATGATTTTTCTTATGCAAAAGTGTATGTAACCTATTTTGATAAGGAAAAAGTAAGTGAAGTCATAAAAACATTAAATCATTTAAAAGGTGTGATTCGAGCTTCTCTTGCAAAAAAAATGGATATTTATCGTATCCCGGAGTTAAGCTTTTATTATGATGACAGTTATGATAAAGGAGCAAGAATCGAAGAAATTTTGAATGAATTAAATAAAAAAGAAAAAGAATAGCACGTTTATAAGAAGAGAGCATATATGTGAAATAGTTCCTATCGGAGGCTTTATGAAACTCTCTTCTTTTTCTTTTCCTTCTTTTGTATCCTTTCTTTTTTCTTATCTTTTCAAAGAAGATTATGTCGGTTATGCCGATGAAATATTTCTTTATAAAAGTATTCATCCGTATTTAAAAAATATTTCTTTTTCTTCTTTTGAAACTTTTTTAAAACAATGGAAAAAGGATACGGAAGATGATTTAAAATTTTATTATGAAAAAGATCCGGCTATGAAGACATATGAAGAAATTCTTTTGACAAATGAATCTTTTCGGGCGATTGTCCTTTACCGGATTTCTCATTATTTTTACATAAACGAAGAGCGCATTTTTGCATTTTATTTAATGAATTATGCAAAAGAAAAAAGTGGAATAGAAATTCATCCCGGCGCAAAAATCGACGTTCCTTTTTTTATCGATCATGGTCTTGGTACCGTAATTGGAGAAACCACTATTATCGGAAAGCGAGTACAACTTTATCAAGGAGTAACTCTTGGAGCAAAAACTTTAAAAGAAGGAAGAAAATTAGTCGGTATAAAAAGACATCCGACATTGGAAGATGATGTGATTGTTTATGCTCATGCCATGATTCTTGGTGATATTTGCGTTAAAAAAGGAGAAATGATTAAAGCAAAAGAAATTCTCTATAAAGAATAAAAAATCATTATTTTTTTCAGAAAAATTATTTTTTCCCATGTTGCTTGGAAAGATGCGAAAATTTATTTTGATTGACATTCCTTGAAAAATACGATATTTTGAACTTACCATTGACGTTTGTTCATGGAAAAGCATTACTATGAAAGGAATAAATCTATGCAACATCATCGAAAAAAGAAAAAAGGGATGTGGATAGAATTCATAAGTCTTTGTACATTAGCAATGGTTGGCTGTTCGAATGCAGATATTGTATCCTCAATGAGTAGCAATCCTTTGACCACTTCGCAAACCGCGTCATCCAGTCAATCTTATTCTTCGGTAAGTTCTTTTAGTAGTTTGAGTTCAACCGGTACTTCCGGTTCTTCAAACTCTTCCGATAATTCGAGTTTGACTAGCTCCAGTTCTTTGAGTTCTTCAAGTTCTGGATCCTCAACTTCTTCAAGTGTTTCCAGCACTTTGAGTAGTTCGACCTCTTCCAGTAGCTCGAGCTCTTTTAGTAGTTCCAGTTCTTCCAGCAGTGAAGTAAAAAAAGAAATCTTTGCTTATGAAGTAAAAGATACCGAAGGAAATCCTTTTCTTTCCGTTCGTGCCGGAAAAGATTTTGATTTGTTGAAGAATAATAAAAATTCGTATGAAATTGTTCTTCCAGAGTCGATAGATCATTTACCGGTCAAAGAAATTGCGGAAAATGCTTTTTCTTCTTATGGAAATGTATCGAAAATTGTTGTTCCCGATTCTGTGGAAAAAATCGGTGCAGAAGCTTTTTACCTTCGGGAAGATTCTTCAAATCGAGATGAGATTGTCGATATTTCTTTACCTTTTGTCGGAGAACATCGTGATGCTTATTTTGAAGTAAATTCGTTGGATAAAAATGTGGATTATATAAAAAATCAAATAAAATATATTTTTAAAGATTACCAAATTGGAAAAAAATATTCATTGAAAATTACCGATGCCACGAATATAGGAGCTGAGGCTTTTAAGGGAGATAACCATGTTACTTCGATTGAAATTTTTGACGGAGTGACATCCATTGAAGATAATGCTTTTTATAATTGTACCGCATTATCCAAAATAATACTTCCGGATACTCTGGAACATTTAGGAGTTGGAGTCTTTTATGGTACATCACATACTTCTGCTTACGATGATCGGGTTTTCACTGATGGTGATTTTCAATATATCGGAAGTAAGACAAATCCTTATCTTGTTTTAGTGGAATATCGAGATGATGATGTCGTTTCCTTAAAAATCCACGAAAGAACAAAAATTATCGCATATAATGTTTTTGCTGCATGGAAAAAAGAATTAACCTCAATTGATTTATCCAATGTGGAAGTAATCGGTGCCAATGCATTTAATGATTGCAGTAATTTGAAAAATATTATCATGTCCAATAAATTGAAACGCATTGAGCATCATGCTTTTATGTTTTGTAAAAAATTGAAAAACATAAAATTAAATGACGGATTAAAATATCTTGGAGAATGCGCGTTTCAAAATTGTACGGAATTAGAATGGATTTATATACCTTCGGGAGTTACTACAATATCCAGCGGTACATTCTGGGGCGATCTTAAAGTAAAAATTTTTCTTGATGAAGAAAGACCATTAGAAAGTTGGAATCAATATTGGATTGGTGAGGATAATTTATCTCTTTACTGGAAAAATCAATGGAAATGGCAAGAGGATGTTCCCGTGGCAAATCAATAAGGATAATTTGTTTCTTTGATAAAACGCCATAATTCTTCTTTTGACGGATATTGATGGGGAGAATGCGATACGGCATAAGATCCGGATGCGATGGCAAAAAGAAGAATATCTTTCAAATGATGAAAAACATCGTCTTTAAAGATTTCATATTGATAAAGTGTCGCGCCGAAAAAGGCATCACCGGCACCTAATGTGTTTTTTAAAGGACAAGATAAAGATGGTAAAGTGATTTTTTCCTTTTGGTAAAAAAGATCTGCGCCATCTTTTCCTTTGGTAAGGAAAAAAAGGCAATCTTTTTTTAAAAGATGCGAAGAAAGATTTAAAATTTGGTTTTCTTCTTCACTTACTTTCAAAAGATCAACATGGGGCAAAATCGATTCATAACGATTTTTCATTTCTTCGACAGAAGAAAATAGTGCCGGACGTAAATTCACATCGAAACTGATTTTCTTTTGCATTTTTTCTAATTTTTTCATTTCCTCCAGCATCTTTTTTTGACCGATTTTTGATGTTAAAGGAAGTGAAGAAAAATGAAAAACAGAACAAGTTTCATAAATAGATTCCGGAAGAGAAGGGAAAACTTCATAAGTACGATGTAATTCAAAGCGAAAACTTCGTTCTCCCTTTTCGTCGATGAAAACTTTGGAAACACCTGTTTTTTTCTTCGGATGAATCATAATATAAGGAAGTATATTTTCATGTTTTTCGATATCTTGTCTTAAAAAGTCTCCTTCGGAATCTTTTCCTACAACCGAGCAAAAAATGCCTTTATTTCCAAGGTGTGTATATCGTCGGATTAAATTATAAGGAGCTCCTCCGGCAACAAGGTGGGTTTCTTCTTCTTGTAAAATATCGAGTATCATTTCTCCAATGCTTGCAATCATCGTATCACCTTTTTTACTATATCAAAATTGTTCTAAATCTTCTATAGAACGAATAATTTTTATTAGGTGAAATTATGGACGAAGTAGAAAAAATACGAGGAAAACTTATGAAAAAAGAAAAAAAGAAAAAAAACAAAATTTTAAGCTTACTTGAATTTCTTTTAATAATTGCTGCGCTTTTCTTGGGATTTTTGATTTATGCACGTGAAGATGAAAACGGCAGTTTTTTAAATCAATATTTCCATGTGAATGTTTCTTTTAAATCTTTCAATGATGATTTGGAGATGGCAATAGGAAGAATGTTGTCCGATTTCAATATTTTCTCTTTAAAAGAAGATACTTCCGTGGAAACAGTAGATAAAATTTATTCTTATCAACAAGAAGAAGGAAACTATTTTATTACCGATGATCATCAAATACAGATGTTAAAAGACGGACAAATTTTGAAATTAACAAAAAATCAAAATTATTTTGATATTACTTTGCGTTATCAAGGAAGTATTCTTGCATGTTATTATGAAGTATTTTCTCCACTTGTAAAAGAAGGTGACTTTCTTTCTGCCGGGGATATTTTCGGTAGTTATGAAAATCATTTTAAAGCTCTTTTCACAAAAGATGGGGAACAATTAAGCTATGAAGAAGTTTTACTTTCCTGAAATCAAGATCAATCCGATTACAATTTTTATCTTGATATTGGGAATTTTAACTCGTTCTTTTTCTTCCCTTTTTCTTTTTTATCTTTTGGCGGCCATTCATGAAAGTTTTCATTGTTTGACTGCTTTTTTCTTCAAAGTAAAAGTGGAAAAAATAACCTTTCATCCATTGGGTTTTTCCGCGGAATTGAAAGATATTTTATATCAACAAAACTGGAAACAAATTCTCATTTATTTATCGGGTCCACTTAGTTTTTTTCCTAGTCTTGCTTTTCTTTTTTTTCTTTACCAAGGAAATTTTCTTTCTTCTTATGGTTATTTACAAGCTCAGGAAAATAATCTATCCTTACTTCTTTTTAATTTGATTCCTTTTTATCCTTTGGATGGAGGAAGAATTTTCGAAACGATTTTTTTAACTTTTTTTCCGGCAAAAAAAGCTTTGAAAATAAGGATGGGACTTACGTTCTTTTTATCTTTCTTTCTTTTTTATCTTTGCATAAAAGAAGAACAATGGTTTCTTTTGATCTTTTTGATTTACGGAAGTATTTCTTCTCTTTTCTTTTTTAATAAAGAATATCGGAATTATTTATTTTCCCGATTGGGAAGAGTGTCGTTATTTCAAGAAAAAACATCCAAATACGGAGAAATTTATCATTTTTCTCATAATATCTTTTTTTATAAAAATACTTTTATTCCCGAGGAAGAATATATTCTTTGTCAGGAAATAAATTTGCTCCAGCATAAAAGGGAATAAATCGGTTTCTTGCATTCTTTTTTCTTCTTCATTATACTGAAAAAGAAGGAAGTGGAAATATGAAACAAAAATTGGATGTAGGCAAAATAAGAAACGAAGTCGAACTTTATTTACAAGACGACACTTTTTTAAATTATAGTGAGGATGCATCGTGTTCTACTATCCACTTATATTTTAATGAAGAAAATATTTACGATTCTTATAGTAAAAATTCGCTTTTAAATAAAGACATATATGATAGTATCAAAGAAACGTTCTCTTATATTGATAAGAAAAAAGAAATTCAATTTGAATTTCATTTTGAAAAAAATATCGAAGAAAAAGAAAAACAAAAAATAAAAAGGGCATTTAAAGCACATTATGCTCAAGAAGTCTTAAAAGGAAAAAAGCAATCTTTCCGTATTAAAATCATCAGTTTGATTCTTTTACTTGTCGGTGCTCTTTTTCTTATTACCGATGGTATTTTATTAGCATTGGGAAATCATTTTATTTTTCAGAATATTATTGAAATTGTTGCTTGGGTTTTCATTTGGGAAGCGGCAAATGCATTCTTTTTCGAAAATGCTTCAAACAAAAAAGAATGGTTAGAAAATATAAGGATTTTCGAGGCAAATATTCTCATGAAATAAAAATACATTCTTTGTAAAAATCCAAGAGTTTTTTACCTCTTTTCAAATTGTCATAAAATTAGGACTTTAAGTTTATAAAACAAAAAGTTGATATTTTTAAATATGAAGGAAATCACTTTTATTTATGGAAAAGTTTCATATCTTTTCAAGAGAAATAAAGTAGGATGCTTTGATTTTTTTCTTAAAAAAGTTTTCTTGAGAGATGTTTTATGTTATTTTTAAATGCAGGAGTAAATCAATGAAGAAATTTGCACAAGATCATATCCGAAATTTTTCGATTATTGCACATATCGATCATGGAAAATCTACTTTAGCCGATCGTATTTTGGAATTGACCGGTGCGATTTCCAGCCGGGAAATGAAAGATCAACTTCTCGATAGTATGGATTTGGAACGGGAACGCGGTATTACGATTAAACTGAATGCGGTGTCCTTAGAATATAAAGCCGATAACGGAGAAACCTATTTGTTTAATTTGATTGATACTCCGGGACATGTGGATTTTTCCTATGAAGTATCTCGCTCTTTAGCTGCATGTGAAGGTGCAATTCTCGTGGTTGATGCAACGCAGGGTGTGGAAGCACAAACTTTGGCAAATGTCTATCTGGCAATAGATAATGATTTGGAAATCATTCCGGTGATTAACAAAATCGATTTACCGAGTGCGGATGTGGAAAAAACAAAAAACGAAATTGAAAATACCATTGGACTTGATTGTTCTTCTGTTGCTGAAATTTCGGCGAAAACGGGGCAAAATGTTCATCAGGTTTTAGAGGATATTGTAAACAAAATACCATCGCCGAAAGGAAAAGAAAACGCGCCTTTAAAGGCCTTGATTTTTGATTCTTTTTATGACTCTTATCGCGGAATTGTCGCTCAGATTTCCATAAAGCAAGGATCGTTGAAAGTAGGAGAGCATATGGTTCTTATGTCCAATGGTTTGGAATATGAAGTTACCGAATTAGGAATAAGAACACCAAAAGAAGAAAAAGTGGATCAGCTTGTTGCCGGAGAAGTCGGATTTGTTGCGGCACAGATGAAAAATATTTCCGATGTTCGTCCCGGGGATACCATTACAAAAAAAGAAGCATTGGCTTCCGAATGCTTGCCGGGATATCGGAAAATGAATCCGATGGTATATTGCGGAATTTATCCTTGTGATTCAAAACGATATTTGGATTTAAAAGAAGCCTTGGAAAAATTATCTTTAAATGATGCATCTTTGCATTTTGAACCGGAGACAAGTCAGGCTTTGGGATTTGGCTTTCGTGCGGGCTTTTTAGGTTTACTTCATATGGATGTGGTACAGGAACGTTTGGAAAGAGAATATGGAATTTCGTTAATATTAACGGCTCCGAGCGTTATATACAAAATCTATAAGACCGATGGTACGATTATGGATTTGGATAATCCATCGAAAATGCCGGATATAACGACAATCGATCATATTGAAGAACCATATGTTTCCGCGAAAATCATGACACCGAAAGAATATGTTGGTCCTTTAATGAATCTTTGCCAAGAGCGAAGAGGAATTTATGTATCTTTGGATTATATTGACGATACGAGAATGACGATTACTTATCGTCTTCCCTTAGCAGAAATTATTTATAATTTTTTCGATCGACTGAAATCGTATTCCAAAGGATATGCATCCTTAGACTATGAATTTGATTCTTATCTGGATTCCAAGTTAGTTAAAATGGATATTTTACTCAATGGAAATCCGATTGATGCTTTATCCAGTATTGTTTATAAGGATTTTGCATTCCAGCGTGGGAATGCTTTGGTAAGAAAATTAAAAGATTTAATTCCGAGACAACAATTTGAAGTACCTGTGCAAGCGGCAATCCATGGAAAAATCATTGCCCGTGCCGATATTAAAGCGGTGCGGAAGGATGTTCTTGCCAAATGTTATGGTGGAGATATTTCCCGTAAGAAAAAGTTGTTGGAAAAACAAAAAGAAGGGAAAAAACGAATGAAATCGGTCGGGGAAGTCGATGTTCCTCAGGAAGCCTTTATGGCAATTTTATCGGTGGATGATGAAGAATAAATATCCTTTTTTGTAAAAATAGAGCAAAAAACGGAAAAATATGTAGGATAATGTTAGTAATAAATTAGTAATTTCTTGGTTGCTCTATGGACATCTTTAAAAAAAACGAATACAATAATTGCAGGTGAAAAATATGGAACGCGATTTAATTTTGAGGTATTCGGATGCTTCGTATCTGTCAAAAGAAGAAATTAAAAAAGCATTGAACTTTTCCAATATCGATCATATTTGGGAAGAAATCGAGAATTATCGTAAGAATTATCGAAAATCGTTAGATTTATTTTCTTTAGATAAAAAACCTTTCAGCGTTTGTTTGACAAATGGAATAAGCAATCGTTTTCTTTCTTTTGAACGACGACTGACGAAACTTGAAAAAATACGTTGGAAAGTGGGAAATAAAACCCATGAGAATGCTTTGAAAAATATTCTGAAATTATTGGTAAATATGAATGATATACCTTCAATTTCCGATGCTTTCTTGGAAGATTTAATCGCAGGTAATATAGAAGAAGTACCTCAGTCTTGCGGTATTTTACAAAAATATCTTTTGGTATTGAAAGAAATCGAAATGCGATCGGCATCCCCTTTCAATGAAAATACTTTACGTCATCTTTATTCTTTATTGGTACGTGGAGAAAGAAATTTTCAGGAGAATTTCGATATGTATCGCAGTTTTGATTTAAATGGAATAGCGAATGTTTTTTTGGAAGATTTTTCCGGGAATGCTCCAAAAGAAAAAATACCTCTTCTGATGGAACAACTTTTTGATTTTGCAAATGAATCGAATTTCTTTCCGAGCGTTCTTTCTGCGATTACCATGTTTTATATTTTGTATTATGAACCTTTTGAATGTTTTAATGAAGAAATGGCGATTTTATCGATGAAATATTTATTGTCTCATGAGGAAATGGAAGTATTTGATGTTCCTTTTGAACGTTTTTTACCGGAATTTACCGGTGTCGAAACGAAAAAAGTTTTTGCCATGTGCCGTTCTTATCAGGATGTAACTTATTTTTTGAATTTCTTTATCGGAAGAATGGAAAATGCCATCAGTGAACTGGAAAGTATGGTTCAGAAAGATATGGAAAAACAGATTGTTTTTGAAGATTTAAATATAGAAGAAGAAAACAAAGAAAAAATAACCGTGCCTTTTTCTCCGGAAATGACATTGAAAGAACATCCGGGACTTACATATGAAAAAAAGGTTTCCATGCCGATTTTTCCTCAAGGGTTAGATGAAGAAGATATTGCTCCGGTAGTAAATAATTTATTGGAAATGTATCCCAGCCTTAAAAAAGGACAAGCGGAATTTTATGCTCGACATTGTACGATAGGGAAATATTATACGATTCAGCAATATAAAGAAAAAATTGCGGTCGCTTATGAAACGGCACGGACATCCATGGATGGACTTGCGGAATTAGGTCTTTATAAAAAAGAAAAGATACGGAATAAATTTGTTTACACACCATTGAACAGGACTTAAAATGAAAAGGGAGGTATTTTATGATGTATGTTGCGGATGCACTTTGGCCATTGTGGATTATTCTTTTGGCGGCTGCGATCGGCTTGACCGTTTTTTTACTTCGTAAATTTGTCCCGGGACTTGCGACACCGAATGAACCGATTGATGAGAAAAAACAAGCAGAAGAGGATGTAAATCGCGTCATTATGCAGGATACGGAATCCGTTTCGGAAAAAGAAAAAAAAGATACGGATGAAGAAGAGGATAATGAATAAGAAAAAAGGATTATATATTCATATTCCTTTTTGTGATACGTTATGCCCTTATTGCGCATTTGCTCATGTTTATTCCAATAAAAATTTACAAGAAAAATATATTGAAAGAATTTTAGAGGATTTAAATTTAAGGAAAGAAACTTTTTCTTCTATCTATATCGGTGGAGGAACTCCGAGTGTTCTTTCCTTTTTTCAATTTAAAAAATTACTTCAGGGAGTATCTCCTTTTTTGGAAAAAGGCGGCTCTTTTACAATCGAAGCAAATCCTTCGTCTCTTGATGAAAGAAAAATAGCTTTCATGGCTCGATCTTTCGTGAATCGAATTAGCCTTGGTATTCAGACTTTTCAGGCACATTTACAGGAAAAAATTCAGCGATTTTCTTCGTTTGAAAAAATACAAAATCTTATCGAAACCATACGAAAATATGACATTATCGATATCAATGTGGACTTAATGTATGGTATTGATGGAGAAAGTCTTGGAGATCTTGAAAGGGATTTGGAAACTTTTTTGAAGTTAAAGATCACACATCTTTCCTGTTATTGTTTACAAATCGAAAAGCATACGATGTTTTATAATCAAAAGGTACCCGAGATGGAAGAAGATGCCGCGGCATTACAATATGAACGAATCTGCAAAGTTCTCAAAGAAAAGGGTTTTATCCATTATGAAGTAAGTAATTTTGCCCTTCCTTCTTACGAAAGTCAACATAATCTTTTGTATTGGAAAAACGAAGAGTACGCCGGAATCGGTATTTCTGCGGCCGGGTATGAAAATCATATTCGCTATCAGGTAGAAAATTCTTTATCTTCTTATCTTAAAGGAAAAGCAAAAACAGAAGAAGAAATTTTGACAATTGAAGTGGAAGAAGAGTATTTTATTCTTCTTGCTTTGCGGTTAAAAGACGGAATAGATATGAAAGAATATCAGACAAGATATCACAAGAATTTTTTTGA
>CANRDP010000026.1 GCA_947629415.1 uncultured Bacilli bacterium | reverse complement strand
CTAACAGTGTCCTTTTCATATTAAAAGCTCCCTTCTTATTGTACCAGTTTTTGGTCCAAATTTTGGGAGCAAGTGCAATCTTTTTGGTGGGATCTGTGGGACTCGAACCCATAAGCCGTTAAGCATTAGAACCTGAATCTAACGTGTATACCAATTTCACCAAGATCCCAAGCACAACCGACTTTATCATATTTTTAAAAAAAAATCAATTATGCAATAAAATATCCAACATTAAACTGAAAGCAAGAATCAACCATAATAAATATGGAACATAATAATATGCATATTTTTTCTTTTTATTTAAAGTTTTTATGAACAAATAGAGAATCATAAAAAAGAGAACTGCAACATCTATTGTTGCAAGTAGATGTTGATGCATGGTAAATAAAATTGGTGAAAATAATAAATTAATTACAAGGCTCAACCAATATATAACCATAGTTCTTTTATCCGTTGGATAATCACGCGAATAAAAATATGCCCAAAGTCCCATGAAAATATATAGTATAGACCACACGATGGGAAATACAACTTGTGGAACAACAATTTTTCTATTTAAAGTATCTAAATAGGAAAAATCATCACGAATTACAAAACTGATAATTCCAGAAAAAATTAGAGGTATAGCAAGATAAAACACAAGATTAAAATTTTTTTTCTTATTCATGTTTTTATTTTATGTTGTATCTTTCCTAATTATGTGAATTTTTAACTTTCTTCTTTCTTTTCGTCAAAAAATTTGTGTTTCCCTAATAAAAAAAATTCCTATCAAAACATCAGGAATTTTTTTCATTTCTTTATCAAATCAATATTTTTCTAATATATTATTGTTTTACCGCTTTTTCTTCTTGATAAGCCTTTAAAACGGCCCTTGCTAATTGATCCGCGCAAGAAGTTCCTTTCATACCACAAATAATACCGGAAATCTTTTTTTCAATATCCTCTACAGTTAATCCTTCAACCAAACGTGGAAGAGCCTGTAAATTCCCGGGACATCCTCCTCCTAAAAATTTTACATTTGTCACGACATTTCCATTCAGTTCAAAACGAATTTCTTTTGAACAAGTATTTTTTGTTTTAAATGTGTATTCCATATTATAATAACTCCTTAATATATTTATCTATTTTTTCCGGTTTTGTTGTCGGAGCAAAACGTGCTACAACTTCTCCATTACGATTTATCAAAAATTTTGTGAAATTCCATTTAATTTTATTTCCAAGTTTTCCCTTTTTTTGTTCTTTTAAATATTTATAAAGAGGTATGGTATTTTCTCCGTTCACATCAATTTTTTCAAATTGTTTAAATTTAATACCGAACTTTATATCACAAAAAGAAGCTATTTCTTCTGCATTTCCCGGTGCTTGATGACCAAATTGATTACATGGAAAATCTAAGATTTCAAAGCCATCCTTCTGATATTTTTCGTATAAATCTTGTAATCCGCTATATTGTGGTGTGAACCCACATCTTGTTGCGGTATTGACGATCAAAAGTATCTTTCCTTTATATATTTCTAACGATATTTCTTTTCCTTTATTATCTTTTACTTTAAAATCGTAAATTGTCATTTTTTTCTCCTTTAGTAGTAACAATTATATTGTATACAATTTAACAAAAATTCCAAACAATTATTCACTTTTTTGAATAGCACCCACAATTTGATGTGGTTCATAAAGTTCTTCTAAAGAACGAATCTCTTCATCGGTTAATTTTAAATTCATCGCTTGTATTGCATCTTCAAAATGATGCCACGAAGTTGCACCAACAATAGGAGAGGTGACTTTTTTACTATATAACCAAGCCAAAGCAATTTGAGCCATGGATCTTTGATATTTTTGAGCCATTTGTTCTACTCTTTTTATAATTTCCAAATCATTTTCTTTTGCCTGATCGTATTTATTTTTTAATACTTTATCCGTTTTGGAACGTAATGAATTCGATTCCCAAGCAGGATGTGTCAAATGACCTCCCGCTAAAGGACTATAAGGAATTAATGACACACCATATTGTTGACATATAGGGATTAATTCTCTTTCATCTTCTCGATACAAAAGATTATAATGATTTTGCATCGTTTGAAATGTTGCCCAATGATTTTTTTGAGCAACGATTTGCATATTTTGGAATTGATAGCCAAACATTGCCGACGCTCCGATGGCCCTCACTTTCCCGGATTGTATCAAAAAATTCAATGTTTCCATTGTCTCTTCTATTGGTGTATGGTAATCAAATCGATGAATTTGATATAAATCCAAATATGATGTTTGCAATCGGGATAAAGTTCCTTCGATTTCTCTCAAAATAGCCTCTTTTGATAGTTTTCCTTCATTAAAATAAACTTTTGAAGCAAGTACCAATTTATCTCGTGGAATTCCTAATCTTTTGATAGCATTCCCGATATAAATTTCACTTGTACCATTGGAATAAGAATTTGCCGTATCAATAAAATTAATTCCACTATCATAAGCCTTCTCAATTATTTCTGTTGTAGAATCCTGATTCAAAGTCCAAGGATGAAATTGTTCCGAAGCTTGACCAAAAGACATTCCTCCGATACAAATTTTGGATACCCGGATATTTGTCGTTCCCAAAAAAGCATATTCCATAAATGTTTTCTCCTTCTTTTTTTATTTTAACTTACCATAAATTTAAAATCACGAATATATGAAAATTTCTATATACTTTTGAAAACTATCGTTTTACAAAAAATTTCTTGAAAAAAGAAAAAGGCTTGATTTCTTTTAAAAAAATATATAGTATTGATTACGTATCCGCCGTCTTAGCTCAACTGGCAGAGCAATCGATTTGTAATCGATAGGTTGTTGGTTCGATTCCGATAGACGGCACCATTAAAAAAATGCCTAAATATAGGCTTTTTTTATTTTAAAAAATAAAATTTAGAAGGAATTATCAAAATTCCTTTTTTTTATCTATTTTTCATAATGAACCTAGCCTGACATCCATCCTTTTCACCACCTCCTTATCAGGTGTTTCATAACGATGAAACAAAAATAAATTTTAGGAGGTGAAAAGAATGAAGGTCAATAAAAAAATGAAAAGAGTGCTAGAACTCGTACTTCTAACACTCCAAGTAATAAAAGCTATTATCGAAATAATAGCAACCTTATTATAAAGAAAAAATTGAACAAAATTCAATATTTCTTTTAAAAAATCGGGTTACCCCGATTAGTGACGCTTTCGCGAACGTCTTGACAAAGTCTTTGTTTGTCTTAGTTACCAGCAATCATGCGCTATATTGTAACTACTAATATATTTAGCACCATATCTTAAGGATGTCAATAAAAAAAATTATCAAAATATTTCAATATAACAATTAACTATCTTTTAGAAAAAGGACTAAAACGCATATTTATAATATTTTAAAAAATAAAAACCATCATTGGAAAATTATGTATTTTTCATGATCAGTTTTCGCAAATGATGAAAACCGATGGCACCTAAAGAATTTCCCAAAAAAATAATCAAAATATTACCAAAAGACTGAAGATTCCAAGCATTGGCAGCACTGTAGTAATAAATATCCGCGATTACATGTTCAAAGCCCAAAATAACAAAAATAGATACCGAAAATATTAATCCGATGATTCTTATAATTCCTTCATGTTCCGAGCGAAAGATTTCTATCGCTATATAAACAAGAATTCCACAAAAAAAGGATAAGAAAAATAACGAATACCATGTATCTGCATTTTTTGCTTCACACATGAATAAAAATGTAGATTCCATTGTAGGAAATATTCTCAGTAATCGCGTAATTTGACCCATCAACACACAACCAAGAATATTTCCGAAAAGCATTTCCAAAAGTTCCGTACAATAAGAAAGTTTTCTTTGTTCAATGACATAAGCAATTTTTCCGGTATAAAGAGAAAATGAAAAAATGCAAATTGTGAGTAATCCAAATGCAAAAAATATAGCGCTCGGAATAACATTATCCGCAGATAAAGAGCGAAGATATGTGGAAACAAGTCCACCAATAGAAATTAAAATTCCTGCAAATAAACCGGAAATGCATGTTTGTAAATGTTTCATAATTCTCCTAAAACAGTGTTAATTGATCATTTTCGGGAAGATCACCTAAGACACCTAATTTTTTTAATTGCTCTACATTTTGTGAATTCAATTTGGTCCTTTCCAATAAATCCTGTTGTGAATAGAAAGGATGTTTTCTTGCTTCAATTACACTCAAGGCAGCATTATCTCCTAATCCATCAATTACAATGAATGGAGGAATAATTTTTTGTGCATTTTTATCAATTAAGAAAGTTTTCGCTTCTGATTTATATAAATCCAATGTTCCAAACTCATACCCTCTTTCTGCCATTTCAAGAGCAATGATTAAAGTTTTTTCAATTTCGTCATCTTTTGGCGATTGCATATGTTTTTCTCTTAACTCACGAATTTGCTCAATACGTGCAATAATGGCTTGCTTACCTTCCATCATGGCACGAATATCAAATTGCTTAGAACGTGTGGAAAAATATACGGCATAATACGCTAATGGCTGATAAACCTTATACCAAGCAATACGTACTGCCATGGTAACATAGGCAATGGCGTGTGCTTTGGGAAATAAATATTTACATTTATCCGCAGATTCAATGTAATATTCCGGTATATGATGTTCTTTAAGAATATCCAGATATTTTTCCGGTACTTTTTTTCCTTTTCGAACAGATTCCATAATTTGGAAAGCAATCGAATTATCAATTCCATGTGCTTGCAAAAAGAGCATTACATCATCTCGACAAGCAATAATACCATCCACATCGCAAATTTTGTTTTTTAATAAGTCTTGTGCATTACCAGCCCAAACATCCGTTCCATGACTTAATCCGGAAATTCTAACCAAATCAGCAAAAGTTGTCGGACGAATTTCTTCCAACATTTGTCTTGTCAGCATGGTTCCGAATTCTGGTAATCCCAATGCCCCTGTAGTTTCCTTTAAATAATTTTCTTTACATCCGAGTGCGTCTCGAGAATTAAAAATAGAAATGACTTTTTTATCATTCATCGGAACATCTTGAGGCTTGATATTACTTAGATCACCAAGCATTTTCAATGCCGTCGGATCCACATGTCCCAATAAATCCAATTTTAATACATTATCGTGAATCGCATGGAAATCAAAATGTGTTGTTTTCCAAGTCGCATTTTGATCATCTGCAGGATATTGAATCGGTGTGAAATCATGAACATCATACTGATCCGGAATAACGATGATTCCCCCGGGATGTTGACCAGTAGTGCGCTTCACATCTTGGCAACCGACAGCTAAACGTGTCTTTTCCGCATGAGAGATTGTATCGGGATCTATTCCTTTTTCTTCATAGTAACCTAAGACATACCCATATGCCGTTTTTTCTGCTACCGTTTCAATGGTTCCAGCACGATAAACGTTTTTTGCACCCAATAATACTTTTGTTAAATCGTGAGCTCGTGCTTGATAATCACCAGAGAAGTTTAAATCAATATCCGGTACTTTTTCGGCACGAAATCCTAAAAATGTGGCAAAAGGTAAATTTTGACCATCATGAATCATTTCGCATCCACAATGTTCGCATTTTTTATCCGGTAAATCATAGCCGGATTTCACAGATTCATCTTCAATAAATTCAATGTGTTTGCAATTCGGACATAAATAATGCGGAGGTAAAGGATTTACTTCCGTAATATCGGCCATCGTAGCAACAAAGGAGGAACCGACGGAACCTCTGGAACCAACAATAAATCCATCTTCATTAGCTTTACGAACAATCTCCGAAGCAATGAAAAACTGTACAGAATATCCGTATTTAATAATACCATCCAATTCTGCTTTTAAGCGATCCTCAATAAGTTTTGGCAGTGGATCCCCATAAAGTCGATGTGCCTTTTCATAAACCCGATCCATTAATCTTTGATCACAATTTTCAATTTTCGGAGGATAAAGTTGATTTTTAATCGGTTTTAAATCTTCAATTTGTTTTGCGATTTCCACCGAATTTTCGATAACGATTTCTTTTACTTTTTCTTCTGGTAAAAAATAAAAGCATTGGAGCATTTCGCTTGTCGAACGGAAATGTTGATTCGGATTTTCATATTTTTTCTCTTTCCGGCTATAAGGATTCAAAGGATGTCTTCCACCACCAACGGATTTTGCAAAAATATAAACATCACGGAAAATTTTATCTTCTGGATGTAAATAATGCGCATCACCGGTTGCCACAACTTTCTTTCCGATTTCATCCGCGGCATCAATAATATCCTTGATGATTTTTATAATGTCGTTAATGGTATTAATTTGACCATCATGAACCAGAAAAATATAATTATCCAAAGGTTGAATTTCGATGAAATCATAGAATTTCATTCTATTCTGCAAAATGTTCTTTCCTCTGGTCATCGCCGTATCGAAAATTTCTCCATTAAAACAAGCACTTCCGATAAGAAGATTTTCTCTTACTTTTTCGATTTCGCTTCTCGGTATTCTGGGTCCATTGGCAAAATATTCGATATGAGACTTGGAAATCAAGCGGAATAAATCTTTTAATCCTTGAGCATTTTTTGCATAAACCGTAACATGTTTCGGACGTTGATTTTTAAAAGTATCTTGCGAAAATAAATATGCTAAATCTTCATGTTTCATCAAATGATTTTCCGCAGTGATTTTTGCTAGCATTGCCTGCCATACACTATTCAAAACATTCGCATCGTAATTCGCCCGGTGTGCAACAGATTCATCATAATTTATTTCCAATAAACGTGATACTGCTCCCAAAGTATGCGATTTATTATTTGGAAAAATATATCGAGATAAAGCCAAAGTATCAATCACAGGATTTTTAATTTCTTCCTCATTTAATTTATGACATGCTTCAATTAAAAAACCATAGTCAAATGTTGCATTATGAGCAACAAGAATCGAATCTCCGATAAATTCTTTTATTCGTTTCATTGCTTCACGAATTTTTGTTTTTCCTTTTACCATTTCTGTAGTAATATGTGTTAATCTCGTAGTAAAAGCACTTAATTCCATTTCGGGATCAATGAAAAAATCAATAGCATCGACAACCAATCCACCAACGACTTTTACGGCACCGAATTCTATAATTTTATCGTAGCGCGCGGATAATCCCGTTGTTTCCAAGTCAAATACACAATATGAAGCCTTGTTTAATTGTTGGTCGGACGGATTCAAAATGTATTCTAATTGATCTTCAATCATATACATTTCCACGCCATAAATCATTTTAATATTCGCCGCTTCTGCTGCTTTTTGTGCTTCCGGGTAAGCCTGAACAACTCCATGATCCGTGATGGCAATTGCTTCCATACCCCATTTTTTAGCTTGATTCACATAGTCCGTGATTGTCGTTACCCCATCCATATTGGACATCTTGGAATGAAGATGAAGTTCTACTCGTTTTTGTTCACTGGAATCTTCATAAATCGGATCAAAAGGTTCGGAGCTCAAATCAATATAATCCGCTTTTATCTGGAGAGCATGGGAAAATTTGGAAATTCTCGGATACCCGCGGATTTTTAAAATCGAACCAATTTTCTTAAATTTTTCCAATTGTTCCTTTCTTAAACTTCGGTAATCTTCGTAAGCGATGACTTCTATAGATGTTGTTTTATCATAAACATATAAATTTAAAATCGTTTTTCCGTCCTTCCGAGATGTTTTTTCTTCAACATAAAAAACTTTTCCGATAAAACTAACATTCCCGGATTTTTCTGTTACATCTTTTAAAGCAACCGGAACATAATTCCCTCTGACTCTTCTTGTATACCCTTCGCTCTTTTCCATATATTGATCAAAGACAAACCGAATATTTTTTAAAACTTCTTGCATTTCTTTATCTCTTTTTTCCAACTCGGTTTCATAAATACGTTTGGAAGATATCGAAGTTTTTAAATTTAATTCTT
Organism: uncultured Bacilli bacterium; assembly: GCA_947629415.1. Lineage (GTDB taxonomy): Bacteria > Bacillota_I > Bacilli_A > RFN20 > CAG-449 > CANRPC01. The sequence continues at coordinate 8,287 of CANRDP010000026.1, read as the reverse complement.
CAAGCAAAGTTTGCCATGATCCCAAAACCGAGCGAAAAGAATCTTCTTCTATTCTCGATTGAAAGATAAAAACAAATTCATTATTGGTTTTATCATATTCATATTTTGGGAAAACATTTTCTTTTATTTGCGTTACTGCATAAAATTGTTCTTTTAAAAGAGCTACTAATCTTTCTTCGTCTCTTTCTTGCGTGTAACGAAAAGAAATATTGGTTTGATATTTTGCTTTCTCTAGTTTTTGAAACAAATTTTCAATTAAAGCATATGAAGGTATGGTAGGAAACAAAAGTTCTACTTTTAAAATGCTATTTTCCTTATCAAACTTACATTTTACGAGATGACACTCTTCATATTGTGCGATATCTTCAATAGCAATATTTTTCAAAAAACGTGTCAGTAATTCTTCCATAAACTACCCCTAAAACAAGCCAATAATATCTTTAATGGTTACCGCAATCATCAGTCCGAACAGCAAGAATAAACCAATCATGCTTGCAATATTTTTTGCTTTTGCCGGCATTTCTTTTTTCGTAATTCCTTCGAAAATTAAGACGACAAAATGCCATCCATCCAATCCCGGGATCGGCAAAAAGTTCATAATAGCCAAATTAATGGAAATTAATCCCCAAAGATAAAAATAATAAGAAATCCCCATGGAATTCATTTGAGAGGAAATTTCAAACATAGCCACCGGACCGCCAAAGGCATCCAGTCCTTGAGTAAAAATAGTGCCCAATCCTTTAAAAATAACCTGAGAAGCTTCAATACATGAATCCCAAGAAAAGGAAAGGATTTCAAAGAAAGTACGATTCCTTCCGTGAAATGCTACACCCATATCTCCTTCATACACAAATTCGCTATTGGAACCTTCGGCCAAAACAGCTTTACGATTAAATTCAATGGTATACAATTCCTTTGTATCCGGATGAATACATGTAAAATAATAATGAACATAATCATTTTTCCCCGTCGGTAAATAGTCATAAGGTATGGTAAAAAATTTGCTTAAATCCGAGGAATTTCCTATATGATTGTTTTCCAAAAGATTTTCTTTTTGAATATTGGATTGATCGGTATAATAAATAATTCGAATACCCGATTCAAAATCAGATCCACTGATATAGCCATTTTTTGCTAACAATCCATCTTCATTTTCAACAATGAGATTACGATAAGAATCATCAAATGTTAAAGATGTTGCTCCTTGACCGACAAATAAGAAGTAGCCCAAAATCAAGTTCATCGTAACACCCGCGGCCATGATAATGGCTCTTTTCCAACGTTTGATACCATTCAATTTCCGTGACTCCGGCAGAGAAAGAATTATTTTATCTTCCTCACTTAATTCTTCTTCTTTTATTTCTTTTTGTCCTCCGGCACCTTCTACCGTCCCGGCATCTTCCCCGACCATACTGACAAATCCACCGATAGGAATTGCTCTTAAGGAGAACTGAGTTTCACCATTTTTTCGTCGATATTTGAAAATCAAAGGACCCATGCCTATAGAAAATTCACGACAATAAACACCAAAGGCTTTTGCCGTTAAAAAATGACCGAGTTCATGAATCAAAACTAAAACACCAAGGCTTAAAATAAAAACAACCAAATCCAGAATAAAGGACATATTTATTTTCCCTCCTTAATGATATCTTCCGCTTGCTTCCGACATATTTTATTGACATAAATCAGATCTTCCAAAGTAGGATGATCCAAAATCCGATGCGAATCCATAACTTGCTCAATTACATGTTCAATTTGATCAAAAGGTAATTTTCCTTCACGAAAAGCAGAATTTGCCACATCATTTGCGGCATTCATTGCACAAGCCAGTGTTCCTTTTTCATGCAATGCTCTTCTTGCCATTTTAATTGCAGGAAAACGTTCACAATCTAAAGTACGAAAATGTAAAGTTCCTATATCTTCCAAACGCAATTTTTCTACGGATGTCCTCTTATAGTTTTGCTCAAAAAGAGCAAAAGAAATCGGAATTCGCATATCGTGCGGTCCGATATCGGCAACATAAGAACCATCAATCATTTCAATTAAAGAATGAACATAGGACTCATCATGCAACAATACATCGATTTTTTCTTCATTAATAGAAAATAAGTGATATGCTTCGATAATTTCAAAAGCTTTATTTACCATAGTTGCAGAATCAATCGTAATTTTCGGTCCCATTTTCCAGGATGGATGATTCAATGCCTGTTTTAAAGTGACTTTTTTCAATTCTTCACGTGTTAAATTGCGGAAAGCTCCCCCGGAAGCGGTAAGGATTAATCTTTCTACATCTTCTCTTTTTTTATGTGCCAAGCATTTTGCAAGTGCCACATGCTCGGAATCAATCGGATATAAATGTAACGACGGATTACGGCGTAATAAATCATTGATAAGTTCTCCTCCGGCAACCAAGGATTCTTTATTTGCTAATGCCACATCCATATTATTTTCCAAGGCATAAACCGTCGGTTCAAGACCTACAAAGCCGACAAGCGCATTGATAATAAGATCAACAGAAATATTTTTTAAAAAATTTTCAAAACCATCTTTTTCCGTGAAAAAACGGATATGAGGATATTTTGCTTTCCAGGAATCAACAAATTCACTAGAGATATAAATCGCTTCCACATAAGGAAAACGCTTTAGAATTTTTTCCAAAGCAAGACAATTTTTATAACAAGAGCAAGCAACGAAATCAAAGGTTTCTTTATGATCTTCTAAAATATCCAAAGAAGAAAAACCGATACTTCCCGTCGCACCTAATAAACAGACTCGTTTCTTTTTCATCTTATCAACGCATTCCATGGAGAATAAACGATAAACAAAATCAAACAACTGGAAAGTAAAGATGTGATTAATACAGAATCAAATCGATCCAATAATCCTCCGTGTCCCGGTAGAGTTTTACCAAAATCTTTGATTCCGTAAAAGCGTTTGATAGCAGAAAACATGAAATCACCTAATACAGAAGAAACCGGAATAAGTAAGGAAAAAAGCACACACCAATACCAATGTTTTATATCAAAAAAACCTTTTAATACGGGAGCTCCCAAGGCATCACATAAGAAACAAAAACCTATGCCGGTGAAAGCAGTCAAAATGATTCCGCCGATCATTCCTTCCCAAGTTTTATGTGGAGATATTCTTTCATTAATCTTTTTATGTCCGAGAAAAATTCCCACAAAATAAGCATATGCATCGGAAATAAGTGATCCGCCAATGACAAAAATGAAAAGAAAACTGCTTTGAATAAAATAACCATAATGGAATTCTTCCATCGTTTGATCTTTAATCATTAAATTATAAAGTCCTTCCGGACAAAATCTCAAAAACAGGATAGCCTGAATTGCAATAGAACAAAAAACACCCATCGTGAAAATATAACAAGCATGATGCACAGTAAATTTTTCATCTACCATAACCGCAAAAAACAATAAAGCAATAAAAAACGCCATCGCTAATGTCGATATCCGAATATCGTAAATCGTAATTGTTCCGAGATTTTCACTAGAAAATGTCACCAAAGAAGAATTTGTAAAAATCCAGAAGACAAAAGAAATCATCATAATATACATCAACACATAAACAATGATGGAAAATGGTTTTTTCTTGAAAATCATCCATTTGTAATTTTTTCCAATTGTCTTTAATTTTTCAATTTTTTTATCGTCTGATTTTTCCTCTTCTTTATTCTCGGAATCAAATTCCTGATCAATTTCTTCATTGTTCGAAGTATAAGAAAGATCTCTGTTGCGGATAGGTGCGTTCAATATTTCATAGGTAATTAAAACCGTAGCCAATAGAATAAGTGCGGCAAAAAACCAACCTCCAAGTAAAATGCAAGGCACACCGATACAAAGTAAAACAAGTGCGGTAAGAATTCTTTGCCGCATAGATTTTTTATTTTCTTTGCTTATGTTATTTACCTTTACTTTCATTTTTTATACCTCCAAATCGTCTTTGTCTCGATGCATAAATCTTTAAGACATTTAAAAAAGAAGCTTCTTTGAAATCCGGCCAATGTTCTGGAACAAAAATGAACTCCGCGTAAGCCAATGACCATAACATATAATTGGATATTCTTTGTTCTCCGGATGTTCTTACCATGCAATCCACCGGAGGAAGTATACCCGTATCCATATAACGTTCAAATACTTCTTCGGTAATCGAATCGATAGTTAATTTATCTTCTTGTACATCCTTTATCACAGCTTTGACCGCACGAAGAATTTCATCCTTACCACCATAATTGAGGCAAATATTCAAAATAAATTCTTGATTATTTTTCGTCAAGCGAAGAGCATCATCAATAACTTTTTTCGTTTCTTCGGGAATTTTGGAAAGATCTCCGGATATCATTATTTTTACTCCACGAGCATTTAACTCATGTATATCATTTTCAAAAAATTGTTTTAATAAGCGAAAAAGGTAATCGACTTCGCTTTTCGGTCGCTTCCAATTTTCCGTGGAAAAGCAAAACAAAGACATAACGGAAATGCCATATTCCTGACATAAAATAGCAATTTCTTTAATGCGTTTACAACCTTCACGATGTCCCATCGAACGAGTAAGTCCTCTTTTTTTTGCCCAACGACCATTTCCGTCCATAATAAAAGCAATATGCTGAATCGTTGTATGCGAAATTGGATCCGGTGCTTTTATTTTTTTTCGAAAAATTGCCATAAATTACCTCTTGTTAATATTATACATAGGAGAGGTAAAAATTTGAATGAAAATAAATATCGTTTTTAAAAATTTACTTTATAAAAGTAAAAAGAAATGCAAGAGCATTTCTTTTCATCTTAAATTGTCATAATTTCTTTTTCTTTTAAACTATAAAGTTCTTCAATTTTTTTTGTATGTACATCCGTCATTTTTTGCACTTCGGTTTCCAAATTCTTTTTCATATCTTCCGGCAAATCCTTATCTGCTTTTAAGCTATCCATAGCCTCACGACGAATGTTTCTTATCGCTACTTTTGCATCTTCACTATATTTTTTTGCAAGACGCGATAATTCCTTTCTTCTTTCTTCCGTCAATGCAGGCAAAATCAAACGGATTGTCGTTCCATCTACGACAGGATTAATTCCCAAATCCGAGGCATTAATCGCCGCCACAATTGCTTTTAAGTCATTTCGATCGTATGGTTTAATCAAAAGTTGTCTCGGCTCTGGAATTGTAATGGAAGCAATTTGATTGATCGGTGTCGGAGAACCATAATAATCCGCTTCAATACGATCCAAAAGATTCGTGGAAGCTCTACCGGTTCTGATGGTCATAAAAGTTGCTTTTAATGCTTCCTCTGATTTCGACATTTTTTCATCGAATTCCAATAACATTTCATCCATTTTTATTCTCCTTTTTTAATGGTTGTTCCAATATTTTCACCATCTAAAATTTTAACAAAATTTTCCGTATTTTGCATGGAAAAAACACGAATTTCCAAGCCACGATTCATGCAAAGGCCAACCGCAGTATTATCCATAACTTTCAAATCTTTTTGCAATAATTCTTTATAGGTTATGGTTTCATAAAATTTGGCATTCTTATCGACACGAGGATCGGAAGAATAAACTCCGTCCACACCATTTTTTGCCATTAAAATTGCATCACAATGTACTTCGCAAGCACGCAATGCAGCGCAAGTATCCGTGGTAAAGTAAGGATTTCCCGTCCCTCCTCCGAAGATGACCACTCGTCCTTTTTCCAAATGGTGTATTGCTTTTTTTTGGATATATGGTCCGGCAATTTCATCCATTTCAATCGAAGTCATAACACGAGTTTCCACACCGATATTTTCCAGTGAAGATTGTAATGCCAAAGCATTAATGATAGTTCCAAGCATACCCATATAATCCGCTTGCGATTGTTCAATTCCAATACTTTGTGCCAAATTTCCACGCCATATATTTCCCGCACCGACAACAACGGCAACTTCTACACCGCGATCTTTCATGATTTTTATGGATTTTGCAATTTCTTTCAAATGTTGGGCATCCAAAATTGCAGAGGCATTTCCTTTTAATGCTTCACCGCTTAATTTCAGCAACACCCTACGATAATGATTCTTCATTGAAATCTCCTTTTTTCAAAAAAAGCACTCGAAAGGAGTGCTTTATTGCATTTGTTTTGCTACTTCTTCTGCAAAATTTTCTTCTCTTTTTTGAATTCCTTCGCCTGTCACATAACGAATCATTTTTAAAACACGAGCATCATGTGATTTTAACCAAGCACCGACTTTAATGCCCGGTTCAGACAAATATTCTTGCTCTACCAAAACGGATTCCGCAAAATATTTATCCACTTTTCCAGCTAAGATTTTTTTCAACATATCTTCTGTTTTGGAAGCAAGTTTCGGATCTTGTTTTGCCGCTTCCATTTGAATGGCCAGTTCTTTTTCTTTTTCTTCTCCGGAAATTTCTTCTTTAGAAATATATAATGGTGCATTTGCAGCAACATGCATAGCTAAATTATCCGCATCTTCTTTCGAAACATTTCCTTCGAGAACCATTAAAACCGAAATTTTTCCGCCCATATGGATATAACTGCCAAAAACTTGTTTTTCTTCTTTTTGCAAAAGTTCGAATCTTCGTAAATCAAGTTTTTCACCGATTTTTACGGTAGCATCCGTAAAAAGACTCTCGGTTTTTTCTTTTGCACAATGAATACATCCCGGCTTTTCTTTCAATAAAATATCTGCAGTAGTCTTAACTAAATTTTTGAACGCATCGGATTTCGACACAAAATCTGTTTCCGAATTGACTTCCAAAATAATTGCTTCTTCTCCACGCTCTGCGACATAAGTCATTCCTTCTGCCGCAATACGTCCTGATTTTTTTGCCGCTTTAGCAATACCTTTTTCACGCAACCATTCGCAAGCTTTTTCGACATCATTATCGTTTTCTTGAAGTGCTTTTTTGCAGTCCATCATTCCAGCGCCGGTACGCTCACGAAGATCTTTAATGAGTTCAATCATGTTTGCCATATTTTATCTCCTATTCTTCTTCAGAATTCTCTTTTTGAACTTCTTCTTCTTTTTTCTCTTCCGCTTCTACATTTTCGGAAGTCTTTTCTTGTGATACTTTCTTCTCACTCACTTTTTTATGAGCACGACTCGGTTTCTTCTTTCCTTGTTGTGCATCTTCTCTTGCTTTTTGGCGAATTTGTTTCAATTCTTCCGCTTTATCCGCAGAATTTAATGCATCTGCCATGGAAACTTCTTCCTCTGGTTTAACATTATATGCATAAAGCAATTGGCCACCTTTAGCTTCCACAACCGCATCGGCCAAAATACCGAATAAAAGTTTTACCGAACGTACCGCATCATCATTTGCGGGTATGATATAATCAAATTCATCTGGATTTGAATTCGTATCACAAAGTCCGAACACAGGAATATTCAATTTACGTGCTTCCAAAATCGCATTATGTTCCGTATGAGGATCCGAAACAATAACGGCATTCGGTATCTTTCTCATTTCTTTGATACCTTCAAGATTCTTTAATAATTTTTCTTTTCTCTTTTTTAATATGACAACTTCTTTCTTTGGTAACTTATCAAAAGAACCATCGGTTTCCATATCTATTAATTGATTTAAATAACGAATTCTTTTTTGAATGGTTTTGAAATTTGTTAATGTTCCGCCTAACCAACGATTCACAACAAAGAAAGATCCGGAACGGAGTGCTTCTTCCTGAACAATTTCCTGAACTTGTCTTTTTGTTCCGACAAAAAGAACTTTTCCACCATCCAGAACAATCTTCTTTAAAGCAAGATATGCTTTTTGAACCATTTCTGCGGTTTTGGTAAGATCAAGGATGTAAACGCCATTTCTTGCTCCGTAAATGTAAGCCGACATTTTCGGATCCCATTTGCGGGTCTGATGTCCGAAATGGACACCTGCTTCCAATAGTGCCTTCACGGAAACTACCGGATCGTTTTCATCATGCATAATGCTTTGCATTACTTCTTCGCCTGCTTCTTCAACAACTTCTTCAGTCAGGACTTCTTTTTCTTCACTCATTATGAGCCTCCTTTTGTTTTTCCTCTCCCGCTTCGAACATTTTCCCCAAAAAAAATTTGGACACGGAAAATGAATTCACGAGATGTGTATTCCCTTTTCAGGGTCTCTTTATTTTATCATGAAGCAAAATTGCTCTTCAAGTTAATTCATGCTCGGATAAAATTTTTTCTGTAAATTTATAAAAATACTTAATTAAAATTTAAACTTCAAAAGTTAAGGTATTCAAAAATAAACTTCAAAACCGATAAAATAAAGAAGTATCT
>CANRDP010000025.1 GCA_947629415.1 uncultured Bacilli bacterium | reverse complement strand
TTTTCACACTTCTCTTGTTTTTTTTAATTATTTCCTTTTTCTCTCTTTATTTGTTGCACTTGCTTTTATAATTAACCATGCCTATAAAATTAGCAATAAACATTAAAAAAATATTTAATTAGAAAATCGAGATTTATTTTTTATTCAACAAATACAAAGAAAGCATTTCGGAAATAATGGCAAATACATTGCATTCTTCTTTGCTCCACAGTCTCTTTTTTGTCAAAATTTGATATTCCACGATATAGCAAACTTTTCCTTTATCGTTCTTAATTCCTTTTGCTACGAGAGCTTTGATTTTCTTTTGGAAATATAAATAAGTAAATAAAGTCGGTTCGACATCTCTTAAACTTTCAACCGAATTATTGATATAAAGACTGCTTTCATCTAATTTTTTGATATATAACTCCGTGATTTCATTTGCCGGTTCCGAATTTTCTATTTCATCTTCCGCAATATTTTTGGCACACGAACATTCCACTTGAAGACTGCCATCTTTTCGTACCTGATAAATAACCATGCGATCCAGTAAATAATTTTCAACGATATCTTCCAGTATATTTCGTAAACTTTCCTCTCCGGAACGAGCCTTTAATAATTCCACCATGATATTTTTCAAAAATATAGCTAAAGTGTTATCATATTTTTCTTTTACGATTCCTCGCGCGGCATGATTATTTTCCTGAATCGGTCCTGTTTTTTCAATAGTATAAATTACATAACAACTCTTTCCTTTTTTCTTACCACGATACAAAGCTTTATCCGCCATTAAGAAAAGTGTCGTATAATCCTGTGCATCCCGAGGATAACAAGAGGCCCCGATTGTACAAGAGCAAGAAAATCCATCGACCTGTCCTTTCAATATCGAAAAGAAAATATCTTCTACATCATGTAAAATTTTCGGAAGTTCATCCGCATCTTCCATCTTATCAAGCAAAAGGAAAAATTCATCACCGCCGATTCTTCCGATCGGACCATATTTTGGCATTTTTTCTCTTAATCTTCTGGCTACTTCCAATAAGACGCGATCTCCGAAAGCATGACCATACAAATCATTGATTTGTTTGAAATTATCTAAATCCACAATAGCAAAGGCCAAAGGTCTTGGATCATTATTTTCAATTCGTTGGGCTAATTCTTTTTTGGCTAAATCCACAATCATGGTTTTATGATAGAGTCTTGTTAAAGGATCCTCGGAAAAACGAGAAAAATCAATATCCTTTCCGTTTAATTCCATCAAAGCTTGTATTTTACCAATCACAACGCGACGGGAATGAAATTCCGTAATTTCCGATCCCGAAAAAGAATACATAATCCATTTTCCGTTTTCACCATACATACGAATATTAAAAGAGAAAGAACCTTTCTTTTCATTTAACGAATGAAACCATTCCATAAATAAAGGTCGATCTTCTTCAACAATTTTTTCCATGGCATACTTTTCCATTATTTCTTGATTCATGGTCTGATCTTGAAATAATAAATTGCCGTGTTGATATATATTTGTAAATGTCTGATTATCCGCATCATAAACATAAAGGACATCATCCGTTAAAGCAAGTATATTGGATTGTACAAAGAATTTGTAACTGACGTCATTCATTTTGCTATTATAAATGTCATCATCCAGTAGGAAACAATAAAATTGATCTTTATATCTATTTGCGTAAAATAAAGCTTTTTTCTCATCATAGATAATCACTTTTCGAAGCCATTTCCCATTTTTCAAGTGATTCAAATCACTCAAAAAAACAGGAATATCTTCTTCATCCAAATGAGAACAAAAATCATCGTTTTTAAATAAAGAGGGTGTCGCTTCTTTTTCTCGAGATAAGATCAATCCATCACCATTTATGGTAAATGCCGAAATTTGCATCATTTCAAAATACATAATAATTTTGTCCTTTTTTCATTATTATTGTATATTTTTTTTTATTAAAAAAAAAGTATTTGCGTTTTTTCTTGTGCTAGATACTAATTATAAACTAAAAGCAAGTTTCATTGCTTGCTTTACTTTCTCAAAAATTTCGGGTTCCAGACTCAGTTTTCCTCCACTTTTTCCCTGCATCCTTCCGATCCTTCTCTTGGATATGCTTCGAATGGCATCCACTTTCAAAAAGGAATGTTGATTTTCCCGATTCAGTCCGTTAATGACACCGATATCAAAAGTCAATGCACTATGTGTTCCTTCTCTGGAGGATAAGGGTATGACCACGACATTTCCCAAATCCAAAGCCACGACAACCGCGTAGTGACCTTTTGTTTTATAATCCGATAATTCTGTTCCTACATTAATACCGAATTCAACCCAAACAACATCGCCGATGGTTAAATCATCCGGTTGAGTTTGATATCCTTGTTTCTCCAAGGATTCCACGAAAAAATCTGTTTTTCTATCTAACCAACCAATATATTCCTCCGCCAATTCAGGATCAGCAGAAGATAATTTTTGTTCAATTTTTTTTAAAACATCTCTTGTCTTTTTGCGGTAACCCAACGCATATACACCTCACATATTTACTATATGCGTTTTCAGGATTTTTTCTCATATTTCCCCATACAAATCATAAGTCGAACTGGCAACAATATGGAATTGGATGATATCTCCTTCCTTTAAAGGGCAAAGTGAATAAACATAAATATTTCCATCGATTTCATCCGGCGCATTCCAACCGCTTCGCACAAGATATGCCATTTTTTCATCGCTAAAGCCGAGAACAATTCCTTCCATTATCTCTCCGATATGCTGCTTATTCTTTTTTTTGGAAATTTTCGCTTGTAATTTCATGATTGCTTTTTTTCTATCACGTTTTGTTTTTTCATCTATTTGATTTTCATATAAAGCACCCAAAGTTCCTTCTTCTTTAGAATAGGTAAAAACTCCGAGATGATCAAATTCGATTTCTTTTACAAAAGACATAAGTTCCTGAAATTCTTTTTCCCCTTCATAAGGAAATCCCACAATTAAAGTTGTTCGAAGAATCGCCGAAGGGATTCTTGCTCTTATACGATGAATTATTTGTCTTATTTCTTCTTTGTTTCCCCTTCGTTTCATTGCTTTTAATACAACATCGCTGGCATGTTGAATCGGTAGATCAAAATAAGCAGTCAATCGCTTTTCTTTCGCTATCAATTCGATTAATTCATCCGTTAATTCATCCGGATAAAGATAAAGTAATCGTAGGAAAGCTATGCCGGAAATTTTCAATAATTCTCGCAATAAGTCCACAATAGTAACTTTTGGTGTCAAATCTTCTCCATATCTTGTCGTATCTTGCGAAATAACAACGATTTCTTTTACTCCTTGTGCCACGAGCATTTTTGCTTCCGTCAGCAAATCTTCCATTTTAAAAGATCGGAAACTACCGCGAATTAAAGGAATGGCGCAATAAGCACATCGATTGTTGCATCCTTCGGAAATCTTTAAAAACGCCGTATAAAAAGGTGTAGATAAGTATCGATCACCACGAAGAATCTTCCCGGAAACTTTCTTTTTTAAAACATCGGATAACAACTCCGGAAATATAGAATAATTGCGAATACTGACAATCAAATCAATCTCCGGAATTTCTTTTTTTAATTCTTTTTCATATCGCTGTGCCAAACACCCCACAACAACGGTTATTTTATGATAAGATAACGCTTCAAAAATCGCATCGATGGATTCTTTTTTTGCATCTTCAATAAATCCGCAGGTATTCACAATTAAAAAATCGCTTTCATCCGGGACATTCGTCAATTCATATCCGTTTTTCAGCAACAAAGAGATAATTTCTTCACTATCAACACGATTTTTCGCACAACCCAACGATATTATTCCAAACTTCATAATTTTCTAAAACAAATGCTTTTCCTTTCCATCCATAAATACTTTTTCAATTGTTCCTCCACCTAGCATTCTATCTCCGTCATAGAAGACAGCCTGTTGACCAGGTGTCACGGCTTTATAAGGAGAATATTGTAACCATACATCTCCGTTTTCCAATATTTTCATCGTTCCCATATGGTCTTTTTGACGATAACGGAATTTAATTCCAATGGTATTCGGCAAAAAATCTTTACCCGCCAAAAAATTGACATCTTTAATCAGTGCTCCATCAGACAATAAATATTTATTTTCATCCCCTTGTGAAACATAAAGTATATTTTTCGAAACATCTTTAGCGACGACAAACCAACTTCCCGACGGAACTCCGGATATTCCTCCGATTCCCAATCCTCTTCTTTGTCCTAAAGTATAATACATGACGCCCTCATGTTGTCCGATAACATTACCATTCTGAATATCGACAATTTCTCCTCTTTTTGCCGGAAGATAATTTTTTAAAAATTCTTTAAAATTTCTCTCCCCGATAAAACAAATCCCCGTGGAATCCTTTTTCGTGGCAACCGATGTCAAATGAAGTTCTTTTGCTATCGAACGAACTTCGCTTTTCAACATATTTCCCAAAGGAAAAAGACAATGTGATATTTGTTCTTGATTCACTTGAGAAAGGAAATATGTTTGATCTTTATTGCTATCTTTTGCCTTATAAAGATAAGTTATGTTACCCTCATCTTTTCTTAAAGCATAATGCCCCATAGCAATCGTTTCAAAACCTTTTTCTTTTGCAAAATGTCGGAAAGAATCAAATTTTATATAACGATTGCAAAGAATATCCGGATTCGGTGTTCGACCTTTTTCATACTCTTTTAAAAAGCGAGAAAAGACTTCGTCCCAATATTCCTTATAAAAATCAATCCGGTGCAAAGGAATATCCAATTTTTCTGCTACTTCTTTTGCATCCAAATAATCTTGTTCTTGAGGACAAATGGCATTTCCCGTTGTTGGATTTCCTAACAAATCCCCATTTGCCATAGCATCCCAATTTCTCATAAATCCCGCGTGTACTTCATATCCCGATTTTTTCAATAAGTATGCGGCAACCGCGGAATCCACACCTCCAGATAATCCAATCATTACCTTTTTCATTCTATAAATCCTCACTATCCAACATTAAAGTAAATGGGCCGTCATTGAGTAATTCTATTTTCATATCCGCGCCAAAAATACCATTTTTTGTGGTAATTTGCTTTTGTAAATACATAATCATTTCTTTATAAAGCGGCTCGGAATATTTTCTTTCCAAACTGGAGGCAAACGAAGGTCTTCGACCTTTTTTTACATCCGCGTATAAAGTAAATTGAGAGATACAAAGAACCTCTCCTTCTACTTCCGATAAAGAGAGATTCGTTTTTCCGTTTTCATCTGGAAACAAACGCAAAGACAAAATTTTATCTGTCATTTTTTTCATCATTTCCACATTATCGTTTTGTGTAAAGCCGACAAAAATCAAATATCCTTTTCCTATGGAAGAATACTCTTTTCCATTAATCGAACATGTCGCATGCTGTACCACTTGAATAACACATCTCATAAAAATATTATAAACAAGATTTCATTTGATTTCTATGGAAAACCATTATTTTGTCGTATCCTTCTTTTTTTAAAAAAAACCGGGAAATTCCCAGTTTAAGTTTTATTCTTTTTCAAGTGAATTTTGCTCATTCTTCTCGTAAGGATATACACCATTTTCATCCGGTATTTCTCCTGCTTTTTGCAACGACCATTTCGTTAATAACGGGCCGATCAATTCATAAACAAGTGTCGCACACAAAACAACGGTGACGATGATATTCCCGGAGCCATTGGCTTTGAAAGCTTCCATTCCCGAAATCTGATTTGCCATTCCGATAGCAACACCTGCCTGAGGTAAAAGTGTAATTCCCAAATAACGTGTAATTTCTTTGCTTCGATGGGTTAATTTGCATCCTACCATAGCACCGATATATTTTCCTAAAGAACGCATAAAGACATATCCGACAAAAATTACAGCGACAATTCCTAAGGAGACTCCCGTTTCCAACATGGATTTTGCCGATGTTACAAGATGCGCGCCACTTAAAACAAAAAATAACATGAATAAAAATGGTGTCCATCGTTCGACTAATCCGAAATCCCGCTCAGCAATATCCTTTTCGTCTTGTTTTGCAATATTGATATAGGTTGCACCGATCATCATACAACAAAGAAGATTGGAAAATTCCAAAGCCTCTCCGTCTATTTTCAATTGATTGAGACTAGCACAAATACCAACACCCAAAAGAGTAAATGCAATGATTAAAATGACATGATTATTTCTGCTTTTGAAAAATTTAATCATCAAATGCATAAAATAACCCAAAATTAATCCTATAGCCAAAGATCCGACAATTTCCAATAAAGGCAATAAACACACCGAAACAATGGTAATCGGAGTATTGGTAGCCAAAACTTTTGCAATGGATACCGAAATGGCAAAAACAATTAAACCAATGGCATCATCAAAAGCAACAACCGGCAAAAGCAAATCCACAAGAGGCCCCTTTGCTTTATATTGATTAATGACCATAATCGTCGCTGCAGGTGCAGTCGCGGTGGCAATTGCTCCGAGGCAAATAGAAATTTCCACCGGAACATTCAATAAAACACAAAAAACGGCCAATAAAATATCAACAAAAACGACAGCCAACATTGCTTGTAAAAAAGTGATGGATACGATTTTCGCACCATATTTTTTTATTTTTGATAATTTAAATTCTTCGCCAATGGATAAAGCGATGAATCCCAGTGCGATATCCGAGACAAATTCGTTTAAACCATTAAGTTCTTCTGTCAAACCAAAAAAGTTATTTGATAAATAGTCGGTTAAAACACAACCAAGAGCCACGATTAATCCGATAATCAAATATCCCGTGACATTTGGAAGCTTGCATATTTTCATTACCCGAGTAGAAATTAAACCGAAGATTAATAAAAGTCCGATAATCAATACAAAATTCATCTTCTTTTCCTCCTTCAATCGGAAAAAATTCTCTATTTCTCCCATTTCCAAATAATGATTTTAGCACTCAAAAAATATTATTTCAATCATTTTTTTTATGTCCGAGGAATTTATAAAAATCAAAAAACGTATCAAAAAAATTACAAATATTTTTTTAAAATATCATATAAATCACCATATCGGTTCAAGAAACTGATGAAGCGACTCAAAAACATGATAACGATTCCGAATGGCAGTATCCGAATTGCCGTTTCCAAAGGTACAAAAGCAAAAATCAAAGCAATTCCCGTGAAAGGTGTTTCCATAACCACCACATAAAAAGAAAGCATCGATAGAAGTATCACTTCGGGAGCATATTCCAAAGAAATATGAAAAAGTTCATGCAAGACCATAATGATAAACATACCTACCGCTCCACCTATTGCTAATTGAGGAATAACAATTCCTCCGCTTACGGAAGAAGTAGATCCGTGTATTGTCAAAATCAAACGGAAAAAAGAAAGTCCTAACAAAACATACCATAACGTTTCATTCGGAAGAATTCCCAAAAAAGAAGAACCGGATCCCATATATTTTCCCAAGAAAAACGCAAGAGCAATCGTAATTACATAAAAAAGGATTACTTTGTATTTATTATAGAAAGAATTCGGATGATTCTTCAAATAATCTTTTATTATGACGATTCCTTTGACAAATAATGTTCCGAAGATAAAATTCATTACGACAATAATCGGTACAAAATACCATAAATCAATGGTAAGAAATGTTGCTATTTCAAAACTCACGGTTGCATGAGGAAAAAGAAAGTGGATGACAAGGTAGGACATAAAAACAATACCTATGGTCTTTAAAATTCCTTTTAAAGTAATCTTTTCCAATAATTCTTCCACACAATAAACAAATCCCGCAATCGGTGACTGGAAGGCACATCCAAATGCTGCCCCGGCACCAATCCAAACACTTTCATTATCCTCTTCGTGGAAAAAGGCATTAATCATCAATGCACTATTTCCTCCCAAAACAACGGAAGGTCCTTCGGCACCAAGAGTACCATAAGCACAAAAGGAACATAAAGAGGAGAAAAACATCATCGGTAAATCCTTTATCCATTGCAATCGCTCCGGATGATGTTTTAAATTATTTTCCAATTGAGGAATTCCTCCTCCCCGGATATTTGCATTATTGCTGGTAAAAAGATAGGAATAAAAAATTAAAATCGGTAACGCGATAAAAAATGCAATTGTTTTCCATAAGACATGATAAACAAATACATCTTGCAAAAAATGCGTCAATTGTACCATACAAAATTGAAAAAGTGCCACAACCAATCCAATGGTTGCTCCAATCGTTAAAATTCGAATGACTTGTTTCAATAAAAAAGAATATTTTTTCATTTCAGAACCTTTTTATTTTAATATTTCAGCACTTTTTGAAATATTTTCTTATTTAATTATAGTAATTCTTTTTGAAAATGAAGTGTGTAAGTATTTATGTGCTTTTTCACTTCCCGGTTTTTCCAAATATTCCTGATATAATTTTTGAATATACGGATTTTGTTGACTGATTCTGTTCTTTTTGGACATATCTTGCATATAAAGTCCTTCCATACGCTTTCCAATAATCGTTTTAGACATTTTACGCTGATGGAATGGTTGACCGCCTCCGTTAATACATCCGCCGGGACATGCCATGATTTCAATTGCTTGATATTGACACTTACCTTCACGAATCTGTTCCATAACTTTTCGAGCATTTTTCAAACCGTTTACCGCAGCAACTTTCAGATCCATACCATTTAATTTAATGTCTGCTTCTTTCAATCCTTCATATCCCCGAACATCCATGAAATCAACATTTTTACATTTCCCTTCGGTGGTAAGCATGGCATTACGTAAAGCAGCTTCCAAAACTCCGCCGGAAACTCCAAAAATATCTGCAGCACCCGAAGATTCTCCCAAAGGATTATCAAACCTACCGTTTTCCAATGCATCAAAATCAATACCGATTTCTTTAATCATATTCGCCAATTCTCTGGTTGTTAAAACATAATCCACATTCGGATATCCATCGTTTGCTAATTGCGGTCTTCGTATCTCTTTTTTCTTTGCCAAACATGGCATAATCGAGACAACCAATATATCTTTTTTCTCTATTCCCATTTTTTCTGCATAATAACTTTTTACCATGGCACCAAACATTTCATGAGGAGATTTGCAAGTCGATGGTAAAGAAAGATATTCGGGATATTCCGATTCGATAAAAGAAATCCATCCCGGGCAACAGGAGGTGATTAAAGGAAGATTTTTACCTTCTTTTAAACGTTCTATGAGTTCATTGCTCTCTTCCATAATCGTTAAATCTGCACCGAAATTGGTATCAAAAACCTTTTCAAATCCCAAAGTTCTTAACGCAGTAACCATTTTTCCCGTGACGGCAGTGCCAAGACTATAACCGAATTCTTCTCCAAGAGCAACTCGTACCGCGGGAGCAACCTGAACCACGACATGTTTCGTCTTATCATGAATTGCTTCCCACACTTCATTAATACAGGAAGTTTGCGATAATGCTCCTGTAGGACAAACATTAACGCATTGTCCGCAGGCAACACATTTCGATTCATCTAAATTCACATCAAAAGCCGGTCCGACAAATGTCTTGAATCCGCGATGAGAAAAAGTCAAAACATTACAATCTTGCACTTTAGAGCACACTTCAACACAGTTGCCACATAAAATACATTTTGCTTTATCTCTTTTCAATGCCTCGGATTTAATATATTCGTTTGGTTTAGATACTTCCCCTACATAAGGAATTTCACGAATATTCATCTTTGCCGCTATTTTTTGTAACTGACATTTCAAATTCTTTTCGCACATCGCACATTCGGTAGGATGATCGGAAAGCAATAATTCGATAACTGTTCTTCTGGCACGAATTACTCGCTGAGTATTGGTATATATTTCCATACCTTCCGTACATTTGGTCGAACAAGAAGGTGCCAAATTTCTTCTTCCTTTTATTTCAACCACGCAAACACGACAAGAAGCATTGATTTTATGTTCATGTACAATATGAAGGGATAAATAACAAAGTGTCGGTATATAAATATTGATACTTCGGGCCGCCTGAAGAATACTGGTTCCTTCTTCAACTTCCAAAGGAATATCATTTATTTTAATATGTACTTTCTCCATACTTTCCTCCTACAATAAAACGATGGCTTTCATTGGGCAATTTTTCGCACAAGTACCACATTTGATACAATTTTCCTGTTGAATTTTATACACAAATAATTTTGGATTTTTTGCTGGTTTATCCGTCTTTTCAATCACATTCACCGGACAATTTTTCGCACACTTTCCACATCCAATACAAATTTTTTCATCAATTTGATATTTTGCTAAAGCTTTACAGACATGTGCAGGACAATATTTTTTTTGAATATGTGCCAAATACTCATCATAAAAATAATGCAAAGTCGAAAGCACCGGATTCGGTGCACTTTGTCCTAAACCACATAAAGAAGTATCCTTAATGATATTCGATAATTCCTCTAAACGATTTAAATCGTCCATGGTTGCCTTACCTTCCGTAATCTTTGTCAAAATTTCCAACAATCTTTTATTTCCGATTCGGCATGGTGTACATTTACCGCAAGATTCTTCGACAGTAAATTCCAAGTAAAATTTGGCAATATCCACCATACAATTCCGATCATCCATGATAATTAAACCACCGGATCCCATCATCGATCCGATGCTGGATAAATTATCAAAATCAATCGGTATATCCAAATGATCTTTTGTAATACAACCACCGGAAGGGCCTCCTGTTTGTGCTGCTTTAAATTCATGATCGTCTTTGATACCACCGCCAATATCGTAAATAATTTCCCGCAAAGTAATTCCCATTGGTACTTCAACAAGTCCCACATTATTGATTTTTCCCGCGAGAGCAAAAACCTTGGTTCCTTTTGATTTTTCTGTTCCGATTTTCGCAAATTCTTCTGCACCATCTAAAATAATTACCGGTATATTTGCCAGTGTTTCCACATTATTCACAATCGTCGGTTTTTGATACAAACCAGCTTCTGCCGGGAAAGGAGGTTTTACTACCGGTTCTCCCCGATTTCCTTCAATAGAGGAAATCAAAGCCGTTTCTTCACCACAAACAAACGCTCCGGCACCATATTTAATAAAAATATCAAAGCAAAAATTCGTACCGAGAATATTTTCACCTAAAAATCCCATTTGACGTGCTTGCTTTATCGCAATAGTCAAACGTTCAATTGCCAATGGATATTCTGCACGAATATAAACATTTCCCTCATCAGCACCAATCGCATATCCAGCAATAATCATTGCTTCGATGACACTGAAAGGATCACCTTCCAAAATGGATCGATCCATGAAAGCACCCGGATCTCCTTCATCCGCATTGCAAATGACATATTTTTTCTCACTTTGATATTTGGAAGCAAATTCCCATTTTAATCCCGTATTAAAGCCACCGCCACCACGACCGCGTAGTCCTGATTTCTTTACTTCATCAATGACTTGATCCGGGCGATAATCTTTCAGTACTTTAGCTAAAGCCAAAAATCCGCGATTTGCAATATATTCCTGAATATTTTCCGGATTAATCAATCCACAATTTCTTAGAGCAACCCGATGTTGTTTCTTATAAAACGGTATTTGATCTTGAGATAAAATTCGCTCATGATTCAATGGATTTACATATAAAAGGTCCTCAACGATTTTTCCTTCGACAATATGTTCCTTGATAATACGTTCGGCATCTTCCGGATGAACTTTTGTATAGAATGTATGATCCGGAGAAATCTTGACAATTGGTCCTTTCTCGCAAAATCCAAAGCATCCGGTAATGGAAATTTTTACTTTTTCTTCCACGCCATATTGCTTTGCAAAACGCACCAATTCGTCTTTTAACTTGGCACTTTGCGAAGCATGGCATCCCGTGCCACCGCAAACGGAAATTTCCATGGTGCCGGCAATATTTGCCTTTCCCTTTTTAATATCCAACAATCCTTTTAAATTTTCAGATAAACAAAACAATTCTTCCATTGTTTTTACTTTAGAAAGACACATATGCTTTACTCTCCTTCATATTCTTTCAAAATCTGCTCAACCGTTTCTATGGTAGCATTTCCATAAGTTTTTCCATTTACTTGAACAACAGGAGCAAGACCACAAGCACCGACACAACGCAAGGAAGATAAGGTAAATTTCCCATCGGGAGTTGTTTCGCCATTTTTAATTCCCAATCGATCTTCAAATGCTTTCATGATTTTGTCTGCTCCTCTTACAAAGCAAGCAGTTCCCAAACAGACATTAATGACATATTTTCCCTTTTTTTCCATCGTAAAAAAGGAATAAAATGTGACAACACCATAAACTTTGGAAACCGGTATTTGCAACCGATCCGCAATAAATTCCTGAACTTCTCTGGGAAGATAACTGAGAATATGCTGAGCTCGATGTAAAACCGCAATTAATTCATGCTCGGTAGCATGAATGGTTTTAATATATTCATCCAGTTCATCAAATTTCTTTTTATCATTTTCCATACATTATTTCCTTTCATGCATTTTTCATTGAAAACCGATAGTATTCTACCAAAACTCCCTATTTAAAACAACAAATTCCATTCCTTATCCAAAAAATTATTATTATTTTTACATAAAAAAAACTACCTGTCACTTTTTTAATGACAGGTAGAAATAAATGTGTTTAGTTCTTCACTGGATTCTTTTTCATTTCTTCAATCATAATGTAATCGGTAATCATAGCAATGAATTCGGAATTGGTCGGTTTATCTTTTGACCGAGATATACTATACCCGAAGATTCGATTAATGGTATCGGTGTCACCGCGACTCCATGCTACTTCAATCGCATGTCGGATGGCTCTTTCCACTCTTGATCCTGTGGTGCGAAATATTTCGGCCACCTCAGGGTATAATATTTTCGTTATGCTCCCTAAATATTCTCCATTAGATTGGCAACATTGCTTAATCGCTTGCCGTAGATAAACATATCCTTTGATGTGAGCGGGAATACCGACTTCATGTAAAAGCATCGTTATTTTCTTATCCAATGAATCCTCTTCAAGAATGAGTTGACTGACACGAACCGTATTTGTCACATGCGTCAATTGATCCATATGGAACAAAACGGAATTTGCTTCACATGGTTTCAAAATATAATCATCCACGCCATGATTTTCTATACTTTGCAACATTGCTTGATTTACAAAGAATGAAATGGCAATGATATATTGTACGTTAACTTGCGGATTCTTTTTTAACATTCTTAATGTTTCATATCCGTCATGTTCGGGCAAAATCAAATTGATAATAAGAAAATCCACATCTTTTAATTCAATCAGTTTTTCTCCTGCTTTTAATCCATCCTCCTCAATACCAACTACTTGATAGTTACCAGATTTACTTAATTGATTTACTAAATCATTAATAAATGCTTTATCACTATCGACAATGAAAACTTTCTTTTTCATCCTAAACCTCCTTTTCATTTTGCAATCTTATATTATCTAGTTTACCAATATTTTACAAGGAAACAATTTTGACAAAATGTACAAAAAATATCGTTTTTTCACTACATTTTCACACAATTTTGTATTATGTAGTGTTGAAGCGTGTCACTTCTTGTAAAAAATGGACGAACGATTTTTTTCTAAAATTTGTCTTTTTTCTATTTTTTCTTTCAGATTATGAAAGTGTAAAATAGACTCCTTCATATTCTGACTCGGACAAAGTATCATAATAATCAATATAAACGGGTGCATTATATAGACAATCGCGGATTTGCATTAAACATACAGTTGTCGTTGTTTCGAAAACCCACCAACCGTTTTTCACTTCATATTGTTTATAGCCACAGGTAGGAAAGAAGATATTATCATAACTATTGATTTGATATAATCGACAAAGTGTGGGATTATTTAAAGCCGTTTGTTCTTTGAGAACATCAAAATAAGATCCTATATCATTATTATGTCTTATTAAAGTGTAATTTCTTCCAAAACATTGTTGCATCATTATAGAAAAATTTTTGCAAATATCGTCATAATCCCAGCCACGGAAAGTATAATTGAACAATTCCATCATTTTTAAACGATATGTTTTATAGAAGTTCGGAACAATCATATATGTCCGATAGCAATAGATATCTGCCGAATCATAGAATTTTGCATAAACTTCCGGTTCTTCTTTTGTCACATCGTATTCCACATATTCATGATCGGAAAAACCATCTCGTTTACTAAGAAATGAAGACAAAACATATGTAGCAAACATTTGATGCGATTCCCCATATTTTATTGAATCTGTTCTAAATCGGTAGGCAGCATAATCATCTGCGCAAAAACATTCCATATGTTCATTGGCAGCAGCGATAGAATTTGAAACTATATTGGTGATGTTTGTACCATATTTTTCTTCCACATAAGTTCTCGGCTCAAAAATCTGAATACCAAAATATGGCTCAGAAGGTGGATTTACGGTATTCGGTGAAGCCGTATTTTTATTGAGATTTTTTTGTATTGTCGGTGTTTTTATAAAACACTTTTCATCGCCTTTAATATAAGAATATCCTTTACCGCATTCAAAAATCACTTTTTGATTTTTTGTTTCAATATTCCCTTCATATGCATAGTCATAAACTTGAGAATTCTCACCGACCAAGACATATCCTTTATTTCCATCAAAATCGACCAAATAGCCTTGTTCACTAGAATCGTCCTTTCTTATTTCCACAGCACTTTTTGTAGACAAAAAGACTTTTTCTTCGTACCCTGATTTTCTTCGAATTTCATTTAATTCCTCTAAATGAGTAGAAATATAATTCGCACTTTCCAATGCAGAATCACATTTAATAAGTTCCATATTTCCTGCAGCGGATGTAATAATTCCCAATCCCGCTTGCAATGCTAATAAAATTTTTGACATATTTTTTTCTATAAAACGGACATAAAAAGATTAATTATCAAAAGAAGAAAAATATTCAAGAAAGCAATAACATCGCCGAGAATATTGCTATTATAATGGATTTTACTCTTTTTTCGATTATAAATTTTCGATCGAAAAATTAAAGTCAAGTCCAAAATTAAAAATAAACTAGATGCGATAAATTGAAGAGCTCTGCTAATTTGAATTGCTCCAAATTTGAATTTGTATTTTTCAAAAATAACAATACAAATAGCTAAGCAAATCATTACCAATAAAAATTTCATGAAGACTCGCAACGAATTTGTTTTACTGAAAACAACTTTTCCTTCACGATTATATTTATCAGCAAAATGTTCTGCTTTTTCCAAATCATATACTCCGTAAGAGAATAAAGCACTCGGAGTCAAATCTAAATTTTCGCAAATGAGTCCAATGATTGTTGGATCTATAGCAAATTCACCCGATTCCCAACGAGAAATTGTTGGAACCGAACAAAATATTTTACTTGCCAAATCTGCTTGAGACATTCCTTTTATCATTCTTTGGGCACGAATAATACGCCCAACACGATAATTATCATTTACCACAGTATTGTTCATTGATTTTGGATAAAAATTCATTTTGCTTATCTTTTTATCGGGCTTAATTCTTCGAAATCCACTTTCAACATATCGTGTCTTTTTTGTTTTCGACGTTGTTTGTTCCAATGTTTCAACCGCAACAACATTTTCATTTACTTTGGATTTTAACATTTTGCTTACCTCCCTTTTCTGATTCTTTTTCTTCTTTTTCAAGAATGCGATTAATTATACTTAGAATACTATGATACAAATTGAAGAACAGGAGACCTATCATCAAGATGGCATAAAAAACATAAAAGAATAAATAAATTTTATTGTAACAAAATAACCAACACATAAATAACAATATTACATTGAACAAAAATACTTTTTTGCTTATTTTTTTCTTTGAAATTAAATTTATAACGGATATATTAATCAAAAAAATTAAATTAAAAACATATAGTGAAAAAAGCATAGTAAATGCATCTGTATTTGATGAAAAATATTCATATATATTGAATGACATTGTACGATGTAAACTATAATCAAAATCTTTTGAATAAATATAATTCAATGGTAAAAATAGCATCAAAAGTAAAATAATACCAACAATTAAGTTTGATAAAGAGAACATCAAATTCATTCGATTTTTATCTCTACGAATCATCCATCGTAATCTTCTTGCTTCTCTATCCGAAAGATCAAATACTTCTACCATTTTTCGGATAAAAGCATAATTCGCCGACATCTTTCCCTTTTCAATCAGTTGGATTTTATTTGGATGTACTTGAAGAACATCTGCAAATTCTTCAACGGTTAAATGATTCTTTATGCGTAATTTTTTACAATAATTTCCGAATTCTTTTTCTAGCATCTTTCCAATAAACCTCTAATACCATTTAATCATTTATTTTAAATTTTCATTATGAAGATCCGTTTTCTATCCTTTCTAAAATAACTTCATAACAAACCGACATCCTTTGCTTTTATTTATATAGTAAATATAAACAATCGACTATATAAAATCAACATTTTCACTATCGTCAACCATATTGAATCAAATAATAAATCATTTTCATACCTCCAACATCGTTCAATCGTTTGCTGAATTCGGGAGTTTGACAGTTTG
>CANRDP010000024.1 GCA_947629415.1 uncultured Bacilli bacterium | reverse complement strand
TTAATTTATTAATATTACAAGTCACAACTCTTATTTTTTTATCGAAAGATTTGTAGTGTTAAAGTCGAAAGACGGGAACGATGAGATTTGAACTCACGACCCCTACCACCCCAAGGTAGTGCACTACCAAGCTGTGCTACGTCCCGATATTGTGAAGTATAACATATTTTTATGAAAATGAATATATTTATTTTGGAAAATTCCATTTGAAATAAAGAAGAAAAAACTTGTAAACTTTGCTTTACTTTTTTAATCTTAATATAAGAAGTATTTATGTCGAAAAAGAAACTTTTGTTTTCTTAATAATTACTTTTTAAAAAGAAAAAGCAAAAAAAGAATGTAAGATTTTTTCTTTTGACATAAAATATTTTTGAGGTGTGAAAATGAGTTTAAAAGAAAAAGATTATGCGATATATGAAGCATTAGAATCCGAAAAGAAAAGACAACAACAGCATATTGAGTTAATTGCTTCGGAAAACTTTGTAAGTCGGGAAGTTTTAGAAGCACAAGGTAGTATTTTAACCAATAAATACGCCGAAGGATATCCGGGAAAAAGATATTACGGTGGTTGTGAAAATGTCGATTCTGTAGAAACTCTTGCCAAAGAAAGATTGAAAAAACTTTTTGATGCGAAGTATGTGAATGTTCAACCGCATTCTGGTTCTCAAGCCAATATGGCAGCCTATCGGGCCTTGCTTCATTCGGGAGATAGAATTTTGGGAATGGCCTTGGATCATGGGGGACACTTATCCCATGGATATTCCTTATCTTTTTCCGGGCAGGATTATCAAAGTTTTACTTACGGTGTAGATCCGATTACCGAACAAATCGATTATGAAAATGTAGAAAAAATCGCTATGGAAGTAAAACCACACTTAATTATTGCCGGGGCATCGGCTTATCCAAGAAAAATCGATTTTGCAAAATTCCGCGAAATTGCCGACAAAGTAGGAGCATATCTTGTCGTAGATATGGCACATATTGCCGGCCTTGTCGCTGCAAAACTGCATATGAATCCATGCCCTTATGCCGATATTGTAACCTCTACGACACATAAAACATTACGCGGACCTCGAGGTGGAATTATTTTAACCAATAATGAAGAAATAGCAAAAAAAATCGATAAAAGTGTTTTCCCCGGAGTACAGGGTGGTCCTTTGATGCATGTTATTGCCGCAAAGGCCGTAGCATTTCAGGAAGCACTTCAGGAAGATTTTGTATCGTATCAAAAGCAAGTTATTCAAAATGCCAAAGTATTGAGCAATGCTTTAAAAGAAAAAGGATATCCGATTATTTCCGGAGGTACCGATAACCATTTACTGCTTGTAAATGTAAAAGCAAAGACCTCTCTTACGGGAAAAGAAGCAGAAACACGTTTGGGAAAAGCCTTTATCACGGTGAATAAAAATACCATTCCCAATGACAAGGAAAAACCTTTCCTTGCCTCGGGAATACGATTGGGTACTCCTGCGGTAACAACCCGTGGTTTTAAAGAAAAAGAGATGGAATTGGTGGCAGATTATATAGATGAAGTTTTAAGTAGCAAAGAAGAAGAAACAATAGAAAAAGTAAAAAGCAAAGTGCTGGCATTAACTGCGCAATTTCCTTTACCTTATTAATTAAAAAGAATTTTACTGGATAAGATATTTCTTATGAGCGTTTGTGCATCATAAAAGATTCGTTCATAAGAATCTCCACTATATTTTCCTTGTCGATAACCGGAAAGGACAAAAGAAATAATACCTCCGACAATAAAAGAAGATGTTTGTTCCAGTGAATATTTTAAATTGGCTTCAGGATGTTGCAAAGAAAGAAGTTTTTGAAAAGCATCACTTAAAAATGTTTCAAAGGCAAAATAAATGTAACCACCGGTTTGATTTGCCAAAGCAATAACCAGTTGTCTTCTTTTTTTTAATGCATTTACAAAGCAATGAAGATAAATCGACACGGAAATAGAATCATTTAAAGATATTTTTTTGGTTTTTAATATCGTGTTTTGCTCTTTTATTGCTTCATTTTTCATATCGATATAAATATGATCCAATAAATCGTATTTATCTTTGAAATGGTCATAGAAAGTGATGCGATGAATTTTGGCATGTTCCGCGATATCTTTCACGGATATTTGCTCAAAATCTTTGATTGCCACTAATTCTAAAAATGACTGAATAATCTTTTCATATGTTTTTTTCTTTTTTACATACATATATACATATTCCTTTGTTTGTAGTCTTTTTTTAAAAAAAAGAATTGATAATTTTCCCTTTTCTTTTTTATAATGATAACGAAAAATGACAACAGAGTGTAGTTATTTTTAAAAAAAACAAAATTTTAACAAAAAGAAAAAGAAAAATGCGTTTTTTGCCTTTTCTTGATACAAAAATAAAATTTTGTTAAAATGAGAAAAAATGGAGGAAGTATTATGTTTAAGATTGCTATTGTTACCGACTCAAATAGTGGTTTAACGCCGATAGAGGCAAAAGAAAGAGGAATTTTTGTTATTCCCATGCCTTTTATGATTTCCGGAGAACCTTATTATGAAGACATTAATTTAACACAAGAAGCTTTTTATGAAAAGTTGCAATCCAATGCAGATATTTCTACTTCGCAACCCGCGGTAGGTGAAGTGATCAATCTTTGGGATACTTTATTAAAAGAATTTGATCAAATTGTTTCTCTCCCCATGAGTTCGGGATTATCGAAAACTTATGAAACCGCGGAAATGCTTTCGCATTATGATGAATACGAAGGAAAGGTTTTTGTTGTCAACAATCAACGAATTTCCGTGACACAAAGACAAGCGGCATTTGATGCTATGGAATTAACAAAGCGTGGCATGAATGGAAAGGAAATCAAGGAATTTCTTGAAGAACGGAAATTTGATTCGTCCATTTATATTATGGTAGATACATTGAAATATTTGTGTAAAGGAGGACGTGTTACTCCTGCCGGGGCGGCTTTCGGTAAATTATTGGGAATTAAACCGGTTTTACAAATACAAGGAGAAAAATTGGACGCTTTTGCTAAGGTCCGTGGCAAGAAAAAAGCCATTGTAACGATGATTGAAGCAATGAAAGAAGATATAAAGAATCGTTTCGGCGGTGATAATTCCAAAATACATATGGAAGTTGCTTATACTTATGATCGAAGTGCCGCGGAAGAATTTTATGAATTGGTAAAGAAAGAATTCCCGAATTGTTGTGATTATGTTATGAATCCTTTATCTTTATCGGTTTCTTGCCATATTGGGCCGGGAGCTTTGGCTATTGCTTGTTCCAAAGTTATTTGAGCCGTTTTCTTTATGCTTCAGGAAATTAAAATAATCATTCCGTCTTTTTTAAACGCAATGACCGTGAAAGAGTTTTTAAAATATTTTCATGTCGGTCGCGGAAAAATAGAAGAAATACGAGTAGGGAAACAAATTTTTATACAAGGAGAACAAAGATCCTTACAAGATTTTTTAAAACCCGGGGATGAATTGAAAATTATTTCTCAAGAAAAGGATGTTTTTGCTTATCCTTCATCGGTTGAGGTTCTTTATGAAGATGACGGACTTATTGCGGTGAATAAGCCTCGTGATTTATTAATTCATTCCGATGGCAACGAACAAAATACTTTACTTTCTCAAGTGGCATATTATCGAAAAAAGAAAGGAGAACTTCCTATCGTTTATCCTTTGCATCGTTTAGATAAAGATACTACCGGGGTGGTTCTCTTTGCCAAGGATTTTTTTCATGGTGCTATGATGGATTCTCTTTTTGAACAAAGAAAGATTCTAAGAGAGTATCGATTACTTGTTTTTGGGGCAGTAGAAAAAAAACGAAGGAACGCTTTCTTTTAAAATGGCAAGAGATCGACATAATGCTCAAAAAAGAATCGTACATCCTAGTGGTGTAGAGACGATTACACATTATAAAGTTCTGAAAAGGAGTAAGGAAAAAAGTCTTCTATCGGTACAAATAGATACCGGGAAAAGACATCAAATACGCGTAGGATTTCAGCATTTCGGACACCCTATTCTCGGAGATAAAATTTATGGTTCTTCAAAAGAGGAGGGAAATCTTATGCTTCAAGCCGTTTCTTTAACTTTTATTCATCCTTTAACGAAAGAAAAGATTCAAATTCATGCACCGATATTAAAAGAACTGAAAAAATAAATCTTTTTTCCTTGAAGAAAATGAAGAACAGAAAAAACAAAAAAATCACCCGTATTTTTTAAAAATGAAGAAAGCATTTTCCTTGATAATTTATTGAATTCTTTTCAAAAAATGAATATACTGAAATATAGGTAATAATGATTCCGAAAAAAAAGAAAAAATCATTGTTATTGCATGAAAAGATTATTTAAAACAGAAAGGAAAAAACTATGGAACTGAAAGGATCAAAAACAGAACAAAATCTTATGACCGCCTTTGCGGGAGAATCACAAGCAAGAAATAAGTATACTTATTTTGCAAGTGTTGCCAAAAAAGAAGGATATGAACAAATTGCCTCTATTTTTGAAAATACTGCAAATAATGAAAAAGAACATG
Source organism: uncultured Bacilli bacterium (assembly GCA_947629415.1). Classification (GTDB taxonomy): domain Bacteria; phylum Bacillota_I; class Bacilli_A; order RFN20; family CAG-449; genus CANRPC01. The sequence continues at coordinate 12,153 of CANRDP010000024.1, read as the reverse complement.
CCAAATTGTGGTTAAAAGCTTTAAATGGTATCGGTACAACCATGGAAAATCTGAAAGCGGCTGCGGAAGGTGAAAATTATGAATGGACCGATATGTATGCTCGCTTTGCAAAAGAAGCGGAAGAAGAAGGATTTGCACAATTGGCATATCAATTCCGTGCCGTTGCCGCAATTGAAAAAGCACACGAAGAACGCTATTTGAAACTTTTGAAAAACGTCGAAATGCAAAAAGTGTTTGAAAAAAGCGAAGAAACCATGTGGGAGTGCCGTAATTGCGGCCATTTGGTCATTGGCAAAAAAGCTCCGATGGTTTGCCCGGTTTGTGCACATAAGCAAGCTTTCTTTGAAGTCCGCAAAGAAAATTATTAAAGAAAAGATCGTTTATGGATGCAAATATTGAGGAAAAACCTTTAAATTTAAATATCACATTATTGTGTCTATTTACTTGTATTCTTGCAACACTGAGTCCGTTAATTTCCATTGTTCCTTTTGTTGTTGCTTTTTCTTTGGCTTATTCTAATGGAATAAAAAGACTTCAAAAAGTAGTGGTTGGAGTAACCGGAATCTATATGATTACTTTTTTAATTATTTGGATTGTTCTTCTTTTACAACAATCTTCGGTGGTAGCTACTTCCTCAATGGCATAAAAAATCGATAAAAACATGATAAAGTGAACGTGGATAGAAAATTACAAAAAGAAAAATTTTATCCGATGTACCTTTAAATGAGTATGAAAATAGCGGGAAATGTTATCCCGCTATTTTCTTTATATTCTAAAATAAGATGGATAAAGAAAAAATGATTCTTGCTTTAAAAGATTTACGTATAGAATCTTTATAATATCTAAAAATACTTTATGCGTTTTCATTACAGATTGAAATATTCAAGAAATAAAAAATGTCGTGCAATTATTACGATGAATGAGTAAAATAAAAAAAGAAATAGGAGGTTTAGCATGGAACCTTGGATATGGATACTTTTGATTATTGTTCTTGTTTTCGCAATGTTTACCGGTTTTGTTTTTAAGACGACAAGTTTAATTCGTAAAATGGTTTTCGGAGAACGATATGATGATGATCACACATTGCATTATTTTACTGTGGATGATTTTGAAGGTTTAAGAAAAAAGGATTTTGAATTTTCCTCGAATGGATATACATTAAAAGGATATGTTTATCAAATGGAAGGAAAAGAAAGTAAGGGTAATATTGTCTTTGCACACGGAATTGGTGCCGGGCATATTCAATATACCACCGAAATTCATTTCTTTGCGAAAGAAGGATATAAAGTTTATGCTTTTGATGCTCAGGGATGTTTGAATTCCGAAGGTAAAGGAATGGAATATTTAACCAATTATGTAAAAAACTTAGATGATTTTTTAACATACCTGGAAAATTCAAAAGAAATGGAAGTAAATTCTTATATTCTGGTAGGACATTCTCTTGGTGCTTACGGAGTGAATGTGATGGCAAAATTTCACAAAGAAAGGATTGAAAAAATTATCTCCATTTCCGGATTTAATGATCCCAAAACTTTAATAAAAGATATTTTAAATTCATCGAAATTGCTTTCGGGAATTCTCGGTAATGTATTTATTTTTCAAGAGAAAAGAAAAAATAAGTCTTATGCGATTTCCTCTATAGATGCACTGAAGAATTTTGATAAAAAGGTTCTCTTTTTGTCCGGGGATGAAGATAGTTTAGTAAATCCGACGAGAAACTTTTTCCTTTATCAAAATTCTTTCCAAGAAAAAGATTTCTGCTTTTTATTGGTGAAAGGAAGAGCTCATCGACCTCTTTTATCTTTGAAAGGTGCAAAATATGATGCAAAAAGAACCGAAGATCTGAATGTTTTAAAAGAGCGATATAAGAACAATATTCCCGAAGCGATATCCAAAGAATACTTTGAAAATTTGGATTATTCTTTACTAGTGGAATTAGATGAAAAAGTAATGCAAATTATTCATAAATTTTTGATGGATGAAGAAATAGAAAAAAATATGATTATCGAGGCAGAAGATGAAAGCATTTAAAAATTGGATATTATTATTTTTTAAAGGTGGCTTTATGGGAATCGGTAATGTGATTCCTGGAGTTTCCGGTGGAACACTCGCGGTGATTTTGGGAATTTATGATTCTTTAATTCATGCCATTTCTTCTCTTTTCAAAAAATTCAAGGAAAATATTCTTTTTCTTTTTCCGGTTTTGCTTGGTATGCTTGTTTTTATTGTTTTGTCTTCGAAAGGAATTGATTTGGCCTTAGAGCATTTTCCATTGGCAACGGTGCTTTTTTTCGTCGGAATGATTTTGGGAGGAATACCTCTTTTATTTCAAAAAGTAAAAACAGGATTAAAAAATGTTTGGAATTATCTTATTTTTGCACTTATTTTTGTGCTTCTTTTGCTTTATACCTTTCTTAATCCAAGAGGCGGAGCGGTAGAAATAAATCAATTCGGTTTTTTGGAATATTTTTTGCTGTTTTGTGTGGGTATGATCGGTGCCGCTACGATGATTATTCCCGGGATCAGCGGTTCCATGACGTTGATGGTGCTGGGGTATTATGATCTGATTGTTTTGGAAAGTGTCGGAAATATTATGGATTTTTCCAAAATCGGTTATCATTTACAGGTTTTGATTCCTTTTGGCCTTGGTTGTATTGTCGGTCTTTTGTTGATTGCAAAACTTTTATCCTTTTTATTAAAAAAATTTGAAACAAAAACATACTTCGGTATATTCGGTTTTATTTTTGCTTCTTTGATTATTATTTTTTATTTAAATGTTTCTACTTTTTCTGTCGGAGAATTTTTCATCGGTTTGTTCCTTGGTGTGTTTGGCTTTTTTCTTTCCTATTTTATTTCTATCGGAAAAATTAAAATCGGAAAATTCGAGCCTTTCAAAAAGAAAGAAAAACAAGAAATTACCGAAGAAAAAACTCATGAAATGTAATGATTTTCAATCATTTTTTTGGCAATTAAAATTGCATTTCCCGCGGCACCGCGCCGTAGATTATTTGCCGTGCAATAAAAAAGTATTTTGTTTTTTTCGGTAAAATCTTTACGAAATCTTCCTACAAAAATATCATCTTGGTTATCCATATCGGTTGTCGTGGGATAAAGATGTTTTTTCATATCATCTCTCAATTGAATTCCGGGTGTATTTTTCATATAGGATTGAATTTTTGCAATCGTAAATGGTTTGGATAATTTGGCTTGAATACTTACGGCATGTCCAAGAACAATAGGAACTCTTACACAGGTCGCGGAGATTTTTAAAGAAGATTGATTTAAAATCTTTTGGCTTTCCAAAATCATTTTCCATTCTTCTTTGGTATAGCCTTCTTTATCGATATTATCGATTTCGGGAATGCATGTCTTTACAATAGAATAAGGATAAAATTCGGGAGATAAATTTTTTTTCACTCGTTCAAAATCCAGAATTCCTTTGTAGCCAGAGCCGGATACCGATTGATAGGTGGTATAAGAAACGGATTCCAAGCCATAGTGATCTTTTAATATTTTCAAAGGTAACATGCATTGCGCCGTGGAACAATTCGGATTGGCAATTAATTTTGTTCCTTTTTTAATCGTAGAAAAATTAACTTCGGGTACCACTAAAGGAACCGTAGGATCCTGACGAAAATAACTGGAATTATCGATAACCACGGCACCTTGAGAAATCGCAAGGGGTACATATTGCTTGGCCACTTTATTCCCGGCACTGAAAAAAGCAAAATCAATATTCTGAAAAGCATTTTTCGATAACTTATGGATCACATAAGATTTTTTTTGGAAAGTTATTGTTTTTCCTTCTGATTTTTCACTGGCAAAAAGTCTTAATTCCTTTAAAGGAAAAGAAGAATCTTCCAATGCTTTTAAAAAATTTCTTCCCACAAGTCCGGTGGCACCGACAATGGCAATACGATATTCCATAATGACCTCTTTTTATTCTATGCCGGGAAAAAAGAATTATGATGAAAGATTTTGAAAAAAATGTCGAAAAGGAATTTTAAAATGAAAAAGAAATTGTATTTTGATTTTCTCCTCCTTTCTGGCATTTTGATTCATAAAAAGCAAAATCGAATTTTTTTCAAGAAACTATTGCAGATTCTTTTTTTGTTTGCTATGCTTACAATCGTGTGTGAAAAACATACCTCGTTTCTTTATGGAAAAGAGACGCTTCTTTTTTTGGAAATAAAGAAACGCCCGGTATGGTTGTAGCATAAGTATGTATAGGAAAGGAGGATATTTATGCCTACCATTAATCAATTGATTCGTCGTGGTCGAGTGAAAACCACGGATAAATCAAAAGCCCCTGCATTGACTTTCCGTTGGAATTCACTTGCAAAACAACAAACCTCCCAAAGTGCGGCTCAAAAAAGAGGAGTTTGTACTCGTGTGGGAACGATGACACCGAAAAAACCGAATTCCGCACTTCGTAAATACGCTCGTGTTCGCTTATCGAACGGCTATGAAGTTACCGCCTATATTGGAGGAGAAGGACATAACCTTCAGGAACACTCAACGGTATTCATTCGTGGAGGACGTGTCAAGGATCTGCCCGGTGTTCGTTATCATATCATTCGCGGTGTGAAAGATTGCGCCGGTGTGACGGATCGAAAGCAAGGAAGATCGCTTTACGGTACAAAAAAGCCGAAAGCGGCACAATAATTCAACATTAGGAAAGGAGGATTATTTGAATGCCACGTAAAGGAAAAGTCGCAAAACGCGATGTTTTACCAGATCCAATTTATAATTCAAAATTGGTAACAAGATTAATTAATAAAATCATGGTTGACGGCAAAAAAGGAACGGCACAAACGATTCTTTATAAAGCCTTCAACAAAATTGAAGCAAAAACAGGAAAACCTGCAATTGAAGTATTTGAAGTTGCTATCGGGAATATTATGCCTGTACTCGAATTGAAAGTTCGAAGAGTCGGTGCTGCAAATCTTCAAGTCCCTGTAGAAGTTTCTGCGGAACGAAGAGTTACGCTCGGACTTCGTTGGTTAGTCCAATATTCTCGTCAAAGAAATGAAAAGACGATGGAAGATCGACTTGCAGGTGAAATTATTGATGCAGCGAATGGTACCGGTGCATCGGTGAAAAAGAGAGAAGATACCCACAAAATGGCGGATGCCAACAAAGCTTACGCCCATTATCGTTGGTAATGAGGAGGAATTATGGCTCGTCAAACAAGTATTGAAAATACTCGTAATATTGGAATTATGGCCCATATTGACGCCGGAAAAACCACCGTATCGGAACGTATTCTTTACTACACAGGAAAAGTGTACAAAATCGGTGAAACTCATGATGGTTCTGCAACAATGGACTGGATGAAACAAGAACAAGATCGAGGAATTACAATTACATCCGCGGCTACAACTTGTTTCTGGAAAGGTCATCGAATTAATTTGATCGACACTCCAGGACATGTGGATTTTACTGCGGAAGTGGAACGTTCTCTTCGTGTTCTTGATGGTGCCGTAACCGTTTTGGATGGAAAAAACGGTGTTGAACCTCAAACGGAAACCGTTTGGCGTCAGGGAAGCAAGTATAATGTTCCGAGAATAGTCTTTGTCAATAAGTTGGATGCTATTGGTGCCGATTTTGAAATGTCTGTCCGTTCTATCGGAGAAAAACTCGGTGCGAATGCTGCGGCAATTCAATATCCCATTGGCTTAGAATCTTCTTTGAAAGGTGTTATCGATATCATCGAGAAAAAAGCTTATGAATACACCGATGTAAAAGGAGAACATCCGACGGAAGTACCTATTCCGGAAGAATATGCTTCCATCGTCGAAAAGTTACGTGCAGAACTTTTTGAAAAGATTGCAAACTTTGATGACGATGTGATGATGAAAGTTTTGGAAGGAGAAGAACCTACGGTAGAAGAGGCGAAAAATGCCATTCGTAAAGGTGTTTTGGCCGGTGAATTTTTCCCGGTTTTGGCTGGTTCTGCTTATAAAAACAAAGGTATTCAATTATTATTGGATGCCATTGTGGACTATTTACCATCACCGGTAGATATTAAGCATGCGGTGGGACATGATTTTGATGGAAATGAAGTAATTTGTGAACCAAAAGATGATGCTCCTTTAGCTGCTTTGGCTTTTAAGATTATGACCGATCCTTTTATCGGAAAATTAGCTTTCTTCCGTGTGTATAGCGGAACGGCAAAAGCGGGATCTTATGTATTAAATGCAACCAAAAATGTGAAAGAAAGATTTTCCCGACTTGTCTTGATGCATTCCAATCACCGAAATGAAGTTGATGAAGTTTTAGCCGGAGATATCGGTGCTGCGGTTGGTTTAAAATCCACCACAACCGGAGATACGCTATGTAGTGAAAATCGTCCCTTGGTTTTGGAATCGATTAAATTCTCCGATCCGGTTATTCATGAAGCAATTGAACCGAAAACAAAAGCAGATCAGGATAAAATGACCGCGGGATTATTAAAACTTGCCGAAGAAGATCCTACTTTCCGCTTTTATACGGATCAAGATACGGGTCAAACCATCATTGCCGGTGTCGGTGAATTGCATCTTGATGTTATGGTAACTCGTTTGAAAGATGAATTTAAAGTCGAAGTAAATGTGGGTGCTCCGCAAGTTGCTTATCGTGAAACCATTCGTAAAATGGGAGAATGTGAAGGAAAATACATCAAACAATCCGGTGGTCATGGTCAATATGGTCATGTTTGGCTTCGCTTTGAACCGAATCCCGGAAAAGGATTTGAGTTCGTGGATGCCATTGTCGGTGGTGTTGTTCCGAAAGAATATATCAAACCGACATGCGATGGTTTGAAAGAATCATTGGATCGCGGACTTTTGGCGGGTTATCCGATTATCGATATCAAGGCAACTTTATTTGATGGTAGTTATCATGATGTTGACTCTTCGGAAGCAGCGTATAAAATTGCGGCATCTTTAGCTTTAAAAGAAGCGGCAAAAAAGTGCGATCCGGTCATCTTAGAACCGATTATGAAAGTTGAAGTAACGGTTCCGAATGAATATTTGGGAGATATTATGGGCGATATTGCCGCGAGAAGAGGTAATGTCAATGGATATTTTGCCCGAGGAAATGCGGAAGTTGTTGATGCTTCGGTTCCTCTTGCTACCATGTTCGGATATGTTACCGATTTGCGTTCTCTTACCAAAGGTAGAGGAAACTACACGATGGAACTCGATCACTATGAAGAATGTCCGAAATATGTGATTGATGAAATCATCAAAAAAAGTCAAAGTAAATGACTTTAAATCCAAGAATTTCTATTTAATCTAGTTGAATTCATAAAAAAAATGCTATAAGATAAGTACATAAATGTACATTTAGGAGGAAATCGAAAAATGGCAAAAGAAAAATTTGACAGAAGTAAGGTACATGTCAATATCGGAACAATCGGTCACGTCGATCACGGTAAAACGACACTTACTGCTGCTATTACATCTGTTTTATCAAAAAAAGGTCTTTCGGAAAAGAAAGCATACGATCAAATTGATGCTGCTCCGGAAGAAAAAGCACGTGGTATTACAATTAACACTGCTCATATCGAATATTCGACAGCAAAAAGACACTATGCACACGTTGACTGCCCAGGACATGCGGACTATGTCAAGAACATGATTACCGGTGCTGCTCAAATGGATGGTGCTATCCTTGTTGTTGCCGCTACCGATGGTGTTATGCCACAAACTCGTGAACATATTCTTCTTGCTCGTCAAGTTGGTGTTCCATACATTATTGTTTATCTCAATAAGGTCGATCAAGTGGATGATCCGGAACTTATCGATATCGTCGAAATGGAAGTTCGTGAAATTCTCAACGAATATGGCTTCCCGGGAGATGATACACCAATCATTCGCGGTTCCGCTTTAAAAGCTCTTCAAGGAGATGCGGAAGCAGAAAAATCCATTGTCGAACTTATGGATGCGGTGGATTCTTATATTCCCGATCCGGTTCGTGATACCGATAAACCATTCCTTCTTGCTATTGAAGATGTTGTTACCATTACCGGTCGTGGTACCGTTGTTACCGGACGTGTGGAACGTGGTACTGCAAAACTTAATGATGAAGTCGAAATCGTTGGTATCAAAGAAACGAAGAAAACAGTTATTACCGGACTTGAAATGTTCCGTAAAACTCTTGATTCCGCTCAAGCGGGAGATAATGTCGGTGTTTTGTTAAGAGGCGTGAACCGTGACGAAGTCGTCCGTGGTCAAGTTCTTGCGAAACCGGGTTCTGTCACACCACATACCAAATTCGTTGCTTCGGTTTACGTATTGACAAAAGAAGAAGGTGGACGTCATACCGCTTTCCTTACCAATTATCGTCCGCAATTCTATTTCCGTACAACCGATATTACCGGAGTTATTACTCTTCCCGAGGATGTCAAAATGGTTATGCCGGGAGATAATGTCACATTGACGGTTGAATTAATTCACCCAGTTGCCATTGAAAAAGGTACAAAATTCTCTATCCGTGAAGGTGGTAGAACCGTTGGTGCCGGTACAGTTAACGAAATTCTTAAATAATTCTTTATATTAAAAAGATTTCAAAATGAAAAATGAAAAGCGATTCATATTTATGTGAATCGCTTTTATAATATCAATAAATCTTTACGGAAAGATTGAAAAATAATTTCGGCTTCATCAAATTTTTGCGCATATATTTTTAATGCAAATAATTGATAACGATCCATTAGAATACGTATTGTTTTTTTGACGGTATCTCTTTCAAATGCGGAATAATTTTTGGAAATAAGATTGGCAAATTGATCGCCGAGAGTACGAATTCTTCTTTCATAATCTACCAAAAGATTTTCATCCTTACGCTTGATGACTTCACATAAATAAATCAATTCATCAAAAAAGGTAGAAATAAATTGTTTTGTATCCGCGGATTCGATGTTGTTTTGTTCTAAAAACTCGGAAAGCATATCCTGACATTTCTTTTTTAAAGTGATGGTTGCGTTTGGATAATAAAAACTGGAAAAAAGAATTTCTCTGACATAAAAAATCAAAGGGAGAAGATCATGAATTTTTTTTGAATTTTTTTTGAAATTGTCTTTGGTTTCTTCCCGATTTTCTTGTTGCTTTTTTATTACAATAAGCGGTTGCCCTTTTAGCAGGCGGTATTTTGCAATCGGATTCAAATGAAGTATTTCCGGGACACTGCAAAAACAATGTTTTGCAATGGAATCCAATGTATCGCCTTCTTTTACAATATACAAAAGCGTTTCATTTTCCATAGAAGCCTCCTGAAATAAAATATGTGAAGAAAGGGAAAAGAATGAATGAAAAAAAGAAAAGAATGTTTTTTCTAAGGGATTGTGCTACTATAATAAAAGGAGTTTAGAAAGATTATGCATTCATTGACAAAAGCCTCAAATTTCAAGCGCCTCGGTGCGGCAATGATGGATTTTTGCATTGCTTTAATTGTTTCTTTATTGTTCTTGAATTTTATTGCTATGCCGATTGCGGATGCTAGTGTGCATTTGTCGGAAAAAAGAGAAGAGTATAGTGAAATTTTATTTGAGGCCGGTTTGTTTGTATATATTCATCGAGAAGGGGAGTTGGAATCTTATCATTATCAAATTGTTGCGGATACTTTTTCCTCGGAAGAAGAAAAGAAGATACAAAAAGATTTGGGAAAAGAGGACTCAAATTACGGATATGCCGCATTAGATGATGCTTATTTAAAGATAACTCCTTTGCAATATAATCAATATTTGACCCAATTTTATTCGAAAATCAACAAGACGGATGTGTATGAAGAACATAAAAAAAATTGTTCTTTATTTGAAAACGGTAATTTAAAAAATGAAGAAGATTTTTTAAATCAACGTGATTTTTTTGATAAAGAATATCAATCTTTGATGTCGGATGCAACATACTTAAATTTATATGAAGACGGTATTATTGTTTCCACCTATTCTATCATCAGCACTACCGAATGGTTGGTGACGATAATTTCCTTTTTCCTTTCTTTTTTGATTTTTTATCTTTTGATTCCAATGTTTACAAAATATCACGGAACCTTGGGAAAAATGATGATGAATATGGCGCTTGTTCATCAAAAAACCGGATATATTGCCAGTCGGGTGGCGGTTTTCATCCGTTTTCTGGTTTTCCTTATTTTGGAAGTTGTCGCTTCCCTTTATCTTTTCGGTTTACCTTTGATTGCATCCATCATTTTATTATTTGTTTTGGATGGAAGATCGCTTCATGATTTATTGGCCAAGACTATTGTTGTGGATAGTTTGAATCAAAAACTTTATAAAAACGAAGAAGAAATGAAACAAGATGCCGCGCTTTTAAAAGAAATGACGACATCCGAGCAAATATCTTCCTCTTCCGAAGAAAAGGAACAGCAAAAAACAGAAGAAAAAGATGAAAATAACGAAAGAATTTAAAAAGACCAGTTTATTAAGAAGGATAGCAGCAGCGGCAATCGATCTCATTGTCGCTTTGATTTTATTTATACTTTTCGAGGCTTTTGTTTTGAATCCTTGTTTTTATAATTTCACCGAATACGGAGAAAAGTATCAAACCTATTTGAATCTTTTGGATAATTCCAAATTATATATCGTCGATTCTTATGGAAATATCGATGATATTGCCACGGAAAATTATGTTCATAAAGAAGAAAGAATTTCTTATTTTTATGATACTTATGCTCCTGAAGAAAAAGAATATTTTGAAAACGAAAAAGGAAAAAGAACGGATTTATTTACTTATCAAAACGGAGAATATGTCTTTAAGGAAAATGCTTCGGATGCCGAATTGGAAGTATTTTATAATTTACAATATTTACATGCAATAAACATTTTGGAAAATTTCGATGAAATGCAAGAACTTACCATGGTTTTGGGAGCTTATCATTTGGGTATGGTTTTTTTGGGGTTATTTTTGGGTTTGAGCCTTACTCTTTATCTTCCTCCTTTATTTTTTAAAGATGGTCAGACGCTCGGAAAAAAGATATTTTATATTCGAATCATTTCCAAAAAAGGTGATGGAAAAATCACATGGGTGCAATCTCTTATAAGAACATCGATTTATTTTATTGCGGAATTGCTTTTATCGATATATTCTTTTGGTATCCCTTTGCTTGTCAATATTTGTGTGACAATTTTCCATCCCGAGCATATGGGAATTCATGATATTTTATGTTCAACCGTGGCGATCGATACATCCTTTTATGATCCCACGAAATTGCGTGAAAAAGATAAATTTGTGATTTCGTATGAAACACAAAAAGAGGAGGAAAAGAAAGATGAATAAAGATTCGGAATCCATGGTTTTGAAAAACTCGATCTATACTCCGAAAAAAGCAACGTGGTTTAAAAGAATTTTGGCTTTTTTACTGGATGTCATTCTTTTTGCCGTGCTCGTTTCCGGAATGATGTTACTTTTATCTTTCGTTTTGGGATACCAAAGAGATTTGGAACTTTTGGAAGAAAAATATATACAATACGGAATCTATGTTCTCAATAATTCGGGAACTTATGAATTCTGTACCACCGTCAATAATGAAGCTTGTCTCGATGCTTGGGAAGCATTTAATCTTGATGCCGAGGCTTGCGCATATTATGATAGTACGGCGATAAAAACCATACCGATTCTTATCGGAGGAATCTTTTTTTCCGAATTGATTTTGGATTTTATCGTTCCTCTTTTCATAAAAAACGGAAGAACGATCGGAATGTTTTGCTTGGGTATTGCTTATCTTGATACAAAGGATATTCAAATCACTTCGATTCAATTATTTATTCATTTTTTATTCGGAAAGTTTCTTGTGGTAAGTGTTTTACCGGTTTTCTTCTTTTTGATGCATTTCTTTAATTTATGGCCGAATTACGGATTATTGGTTTGTCTTGGAATTCTTTTGGTAAATGTCTTAATGAAATTTTTCACTCCGAAAAGAATGGGAATTGCGGATTCCATCGGCAAAATGTATCTTATTGATAATGAATCGCAAGTTTATTGCAAAACGGTAGAAGAATTAAGTGCATTGAAGGCAAAAGAAGCAAGAGAAAAAGAAATGCAAAAAAAGACATATTAATCTAAGAATAAATTTGTACGGAAAAGTCGAATATTTGCCAAAACGGTATGAAATATTGAATAAATTCTTTACCGACTTCCCTTTTTATGCTAC
>CANRDP010000023.1 GCA_947629415.1 uncultured Bacilli bacterium | reverse complement strand
TATATCTTATTAAATTAAAAACTTGGATGCTAGTCCAAGTTCTTATCGATTGTTAAATCGATTTTGTTCTAAAAAAAAGAATGTTTTGTGCGTTTTCGTCATTTATTGAAATAGGTGATAATTTGAATCGAATTTGGACGGGTATTATTTTAATTTCTATATTCTATGGATTAGGAACGGGCAGATTTGAATCTTTGGCACAATGTATTTTGGCACTTCCTCAAGAAGGACTTGCCTTAGTTGTTACTTTAGTCTTTTCCGCTTGCTTTTGGTCCGGCATAATGACAATCATGTATGATTCGGGGTTAATTGATGGAGTTGCGAAAGCATTAGATCCCTTGTTGAAAAGAATTATGCCGAATTTAAAAAATGAGGAAGCAAAAAAATATATTGCCTCCAATATTGCCGCAAATATTTTCGGCTTAGGTTTTGCAGCTACTCCTGCAGGATTAAAGGCAATGAAAGTATTGAAAGAAATTTCACCGGAAGATGATGAAACCGCAAGCGATGAAATGGTAACCTTTTTAATTTTAAATACAGCCGGAGTGACATTGATTCCAACAACGGTAATGGCAATAAGGCAATCTTATGGAGCAGCAAATCCCGCGGATTTTTTAATTTTGTCTATTATAGGAACTTTCTTTAGTTGTGTTGTTGGATTGTTCTTTGATCGGGTTTATCAAAAGAAGAATAAGAAAAAATTATTGAAAATTAAAAAATAGAAAATAAATGATATTATTTTTTGAAACATGTAAGAATTTCTTTTTCTATCGCTAGAAAAGCATAACGAAAAGAATTATAGTAAGAATGTATTTTTCGCAAATGTATGTTAGGAAAGGAACAGTCTTTTCTTTAAAGGAGTCGCAATGAAACTAGAAAAAAAACAATCGATCCCTTCTAGTATGTTAGCTTCAGATGGAAAATTATCCAAAATCGGTGCTTTTCAAATAATTCAAGATGCAATTACGGAATTAATGGGAAAATATCATTTGGATGCTTTTGCGATAAAGGAAAGATATGATGCTTTTTGGGTATTTACAAAAACAAGGGTAAAATTTTTAAAACCATTATCTTGGAATCAAAATATTACCATTTCATGTTATCTTTCTTCTCTTTCTTTTGTAAAGATAAATGTGGATGTAGAAATCAAAGATGATTCGGGTGCATTATTAATATATTCTAAGACAGAGCTTTGCTCTTTGAATTTCTATAGTCAAAAAATTATGAGAATTTCTGCACTTGAAATGGATTCTACAATGATTGAAGAAAAAAATAATTCAGAAGAATTGAATTTCACAAAATTTGAAATTCAAGATCTTCCTCTTTTACGTATGGTACAAATTCATTATACCAATATTGATATTGCTCATCACACGAATAATTTGGAATATATAAGACTTATTTTAGATAGTTATTCCGTGCAACATATGGAATCGAAATCAATAAGAGAAATAGAAATCATCTATTGCAATCAATCTTTTGAAAATGATAATTTAAATATAAGAAAAATCAATAGGGGAAATTACGATTATATTTTGATTGAAAAAGAGAATCAACCTATTGTTAAATGTGAAATTGTTTATAATTAATTTTTTTCTTTACTATTAAAATCATAAAAAATTTCTTTTTTAAAATGCTTTCAAATATGAAAGAAGAATAAGAGTTTTACATATAGTGAATAAGAAAAGGAGAAGAAAAATGAATAATGTTTCTTTGATTTTCATTCCTTTATTAATTATTATTGCTATAGTATATTCCTTGGTTAAAAAGAAAAATGCTTATGCGTCTTTTTTGAAAGGTACGGGAGAAGGACTTGCTTTATTTAAAGAAGTTTTTCCGAGTGTTATTGCTATGTTTTTAGCGGTATCTTTACTAAAATCTTCTGGACTTATTGATGATTTTGCTTTGTTATTGGATCGATTTATTCCCGGTATTGCTGATTTTACTTCCATTGTTCCTATGGTTATTTTTCGTCCCATTTCCGGCAGTGCATCCGTAGCCGTTTTGGATTCTATTTGTAAAGAAGGTGCGGATTTATTTCCTTGTAAAATGGCTTCGACAATTCAAGGCGCAACCGATACGACAATTTATGTATTAAGTTTATATTTTACTTCCGTAGGAATAAAAAAATGGAAACATGCTTTAAAAGTGGGATTAATCGCCGATGTTGCGGGAATTACTTTGGGAATTTTATTGGCACTTTGTTTTTTAAGATAAAAATTATAAAATAAAAAGTATGGAGAAAAAATATGGAATTTTTAAATCATCGTGGAATTAAAATCCCCAAAATAGGGCTAGGTACATGGAAATATGGGGAAGATAATTCCAAAAAAGAAAAAGAATTATCCATTCTTATGGAGGCAATAGATACCTATGGTATGCTTCTTCTTGATACAGCAGAAATGTATGGAGAAGGAAAAAGCGAAATTTTGATTGGCTCCATTTGGGAAAAGATTTCACGAGAAAAAATTTTTTTGGTAGATAAAGTATATCCTTGGCACATGGAGAAAAAAATATTGCTGCACTCAGTGCGAAATTCTTTAAAAAGATTAAATACCAATTATATTGATCTATATCTTTTACATTGGAATCAAAATAATTGTTTGGAAGAAGTTGTGGAAAATATGGAAGATTTGGTTCAACAAGGCTATATCAGACACTGGGGAGTATCGAATTTTAGCCAAAAAGAAATGGAAGAACTTTTCAAAATTAAAAATGGATCGCATTGTTTTGCCAATCAAATTCTATATAACTTAAAAGAGAGAGGACCAGAATATGACTTAATCCCTTGGTGTCAGAAAAATGATGTACTGACAATGGTTTACTCTCCTTTGGGAAATAACCGGACAAATTTTGCACAGATGGAATCACAAAAAGAAATTCAAAAAGCATTACAAGAGGAAAAAAGATCTTTCGGAAGTTTTTTATTGCAGTTTGCCATTCGACTAGAAAAAATGATTGCAATCTTTGGAACAAGTTCCTCGGAACACTTAAAAGAAAATATGGATAAAGTCTTCTATCCTTTCAAAAGAAAAACTTTGGAAAGAATTGATAAAGTTTATCCAACACCATCTAAAGCAGAACCTTTAAAAATGATCTAATAGTTACAAAATAGAATAATGTATATTTAAAATGATACAAATAAAAGCAAAAATATCACAATATATTATCAAAAAATAGCATTATAGTTTTTCTGTTGCTATGAATTATAGCTTTAAAATATAGTAATTTCAGTGAGAAATTATGTTAAAGTCAAAAAAAGAAATTTTAGAAATCATACGTTATTATCGTAAAAAAAGACATATTGATCAGGCTACAATTGCTAAGCAATTAAAAGTTGCTCGATCAACTTATCAAGCAATTGAAACCGGTAGACATCGTTTAACTGTGGAAGATTTTGTTATTATTACACGTTTTTTGAAAATACCTACTTTGGCTTTTGATGAAAAAGCTGCTTACATCATTAATTTGACAGAAGATGAAATTCGATATTGGAATCAAATCAATGAAAAAATAAGCTTAAGCGTACAAACCGAAGAAGAAGGAAAATCCATCGAATTGTTCATTAAAAATAAAAATAAAGTCTAAAATGTCATAAAATACGGCAAATATTTTTAAAAATATTATTTAAAAGTGGCAATAGTGCATTTCTGTTGTCAGTTACTTTTTCATTGCTTAATATTAATTTAGGTGATTTTATGCAGGATTCCGAACAATATTTTCTTGACCTTATCAAGCGTTACAGAAGAAAAAAACAAATGAATCAAAACGATTTGGCCAAGAAATTGAATATGCCAAGAACAACATACCAGGCAATTGAATCTGGGAGAAATCATTTAAAATTAGAGGATTTTGCCAGAATCGTCAATATTCTACAGATTCCCTTGGGTGATTTTGAAGATTCCGATTGTTATGTACTACGCTTATCCAAAGAAGATATTGAAGATTGGGTAAGAATCATGACGAAAATAAATAATACAATCGAAATCATGAATGAAAAAAAGAAAACAAAAACGGAAATTACAATTAAAACAAAAGGAAAAATATAAAAAGTAAGTATGATGCCATACTTACTTTTTTAAATTTCCAAACGAATTTTTATTCGTCAATTTTTTCTTCAGTGGATTTTTTTTCTCCTGATGCTGCCTTAATCATTAATTGACACATACGATTTGAAAAATCAACAGGATTTTCAATTGGCATTCCCTCCATCAATAAAGCTTGATCCAATAATAAGGAGGCATAATCATTTAGAGAATTACTATCCGTTTGATAAACATGATCCAAGGCTTTGAATAATTCGTGATTTGGATTAATTTCTAATATTTTTTGTGCTTTGAAATTTGTTTGATTTTGTGATTTTAAAACCTTTTCCATTTCGAAAGATAAACCATCTCCGGAAACAAGACAAACCGGGGAATCAACAAGTCTTTCCGAAAGTTTCACTTCAGCTACTTTATCTTTTAATGCTTCTTTTAAAGCGTCCAAGAAAGATTTTTTCTCATCTTTTATGTCTTGAATAACTTTCTTTTCCTCATCATTTAAAATGTTTAAATCACCTTGATTGATGGATTTAAATTTCTTTCCTTCATATTCACCAAGAATATCCAAAGCAAATTCATCGATATCATCGGTAAGGACAAGAACGTTATAATTCTTTTTCTTCAATGCATCAAGCTGAGGCATTGCTTCGACAGCTTCTTTGGATTTATTCGATGCGTAATAGATAAATTCTTGATCTTTTGGCATTTTTTCTATGTAATCTTTGAGAGAAATAAGCTTTTCTTCTTGTATACTTGAGTAAAGCAATAAATCTTTCAGAGAATCTTTTTTTGCACCGAAGGATTCATAAACACCATATTTTAAATTAATACCGAATTCTTTGAAAAATTCACAATATTTTTCATATTCTTCTTTCTTCATTCTCTCCAATTCTTGAAGAATTTTCTTTTCTACCGAAGAAGCAATTTTTTTGATTTGATGATCTTGTTGCAACATTTCTCTGGAAATGTTTAACGATAAATCACTTGTATCCACGAGGCCTCTTACAAAGCGAAGATAATCGGGAATAAGATCCTTGCAATGATCCATAATGAAAATACCTTTTGTATATAATTGCAGACCACGCTCATATTGTTCGCTATATAAATTATAAGGTGCTTTTTTTGGAATATAGAGTAAGGAATTATAACTGATAAGACCTTCGACATTGACAAACAAAGAGACAAGGGGATCCTCATAACTATCAAATTTTTGTTTAAAGAAATCGTTTAATTGCTCTTGTGTAACTTCATTTTTGTTTTTCTTCCAAAGAGGAATCATGGAATTGAAAGTTTCTAACTTTGTTTCTTCGTGATATTTTCCTTCGACTGGTTTTCCTTCACTATCTTTGTCCTGAATTTGTTCTGTGACAAACATTTGAATAGGATAACGGATATAATCCGAATATTTTTTCACCAATTCACGTATTTTCCAAACTTCTAGGAAAGTATCGTAATTATCCTCTTCCTGATTATCGCGGAGATATAGAGTAATTTTTGTACCATGATTTTCCTTTTTTATTTCTTCTACTTCATAAGTATCCGTTCCTTCGGAGGTAAAGCAATATCCTTTTTCCTGATAAGGAGATTTTGTTTCGACAACAACCTTTTTTGCAACCATGAATGCACTATAGAATCCGACACCGAATTGACCGATAATTTCAATATTCTTTGCATCGTCTTTCTTCTTTTCTTCTTCTAGTTTCTTTAAGAATTCTTTAGATCCGGACTTGGCAATGGTACCTAAATTATCATTTAATTCTTCATAAGTCATTCCAATTCCATTATCTTCGATGGTCATTATTCTTTTCTTATTATCAACCGAAAGATTGATTTGGTAATTTTCTTCTTTTGGTAATTTTTCATCTGTTAAAGACAAATAATGATACTTATCGATAGCATCCGAAGCATTTGAGATTAATTCCCTTAAGAAGATTTCCCGGTTGGTATAAATAGAATGAATCATTAAATCCAGTAAACGTTTCGATTCCGTTTTAAATTCTTTTTTCTCACTCATAATGAGCCTCCATTTCTTTATCTATGAATCATTATAGTCAAAAAATTAGCACTGTCAATAATAGAGTGCTAATTTTTTTGAATTACTTTATGTAGATATATTTAAATATCGTTTTTCGTTAATTGTCGTAAATTTTTTTCTTCTTTTTTTAATTTAGGATAGATTTTTTTATATGCCTTATAAAAGTATTGATCATAAATTTTATGTTTTTCTTTGTCGGGATAAAAAAACTTTACTTTTTTAACCATAGATTGAATGGCAAGTGAAGGGGATGTATAAAAAGAAGTGGTCAAATAAGAAATAATGGCCGCGCCGAGAGAAGAGGTTTCTTCTGTTTGTACTTTATATATAGGTAATCCAAAGAGATCTGCGGTAATCTGACATACAATATCATCACGGGCACCACCTCCGGAGATGGATAACATTTTTACTTTTTTGTGAAATTTTTTCTCCATTTTTTCCATGGAATCCCGTAAAGAAAAAGCAATGCCTTCAATAATGGCTCTTAATATATGATATTTTGTGTGTGCATCGGAAAAACCGATAATGGCTCCGCGAGCATTCGGCTTTTTTAAAGATGGTCCCCAATAAGGTGAGAGAATCAATCCTTCCGAGCCGGGAGGTATATTATCGATTTTGGAAAAGAGATCTTGCAAGATGAAAGAAAAATTATCCTTATATTTTTGTCGCTCTTCACCGCAAAACTCTTGAATATACCAATTTAACATCCAATATCCCCGATAAATTTGTACTTCGGAATTGTAATAATCCTTTAATCCGGAAGCATAAGCAGGTAAAAATGTTTCCGGCTCTTTATATTTTTTGGAAGTAATCGCAATGGTAGATGCCGTTCCATAACTTATTGCAGCAATAGTTTCATCTAAATTTCCGCATCCAATGGATTCGCAGGATTTATCACTTCCGGCAGAAATAAAAGGTAATCCCATAGGAATTCCTGTTTCTATCGATGCTTTTTCCGTAATTGTGCCCATAACTGTTTCGGAAGGCACAATTTCACATAGTTTCTCGTCTTCTATATCAAAAACACAACGTTTTAATTGATGTTTTTTTAGCCATCTTTTTCTTTTAAAGTCAATAGGATAATGTCCGGTTGCATTGGAAATACTATCAGCCAGTCTGCCACAAAGACGATAATTGAAATAGGCGGAAATATTGACATATTTATAAGTATTTTTCCAATTTTCTTTTTCATTTTCTTGATACCATCTTGCCATTGTTTTTCTTCTATTGACGACGACGGTATCTTTCATTCCGACAAGAGTGAAGATAATATTTTGTAAAAATGGGAAACGAGGTGTACTGGCGATACGTTGATCCAGCCATAAAATTGCAGGGCGAATAGGCTTACAATCTTTATCCAATAAAAGAGCTGTATCCCGAAAACATGTTAAAGCAACGGAGCCTAAATTTGAAAAAAGAGAAGAAAATTTCACTTTTAATTCTTGCATCGCTTCACACATGGTTTGATAATAAACATCCGCATCCTGTTCCAGCCAACCGGATTTGTTACTAAAACCTGTGGATGGATAATTCTTTTTTACGAATCCCAATATATCGCCGGAATGATCAAATATCATGGTTCGGACACTTTGTGTACCGAAGTCGATGGTTAATGCATACTTTTTTTCCATAGGAAAACTCCTTATCTTTAATTATAATTCGCTTCCAATCATTGTCAAATTGCTTCTGAAATATACTTTTTTTTGGAAATAAAAAAGGAGAAAGAAAATAATCTTTATCAAAAAATAAAAGATACATAGAAAAAAATGTAAAAAATGATACGTTTTTCATAAAAGGTGTTTCATTTTTTTAATTTCTTGTGATAGAATAAAATATAGAGAAAAGAAAAAGTATTTTGGATTGGAGCGTTATGGAACATTTTACACTTTTCTTAACAGATAGTCTTGACCCATTATATATAACGGATATTGTCATCACAAGTGTTGTAGCTTTATTGACAATAGTTTTTTTTGTTTATAGACTTAGAAGAAAATTTGCTTTAATTGTTTATTTATGTATTTTTGCTCTGTATTTAACCAGTCTATTTTTGAATTTGCCATATTTGAAAGATATCTCACACATACTTTTAATCGTATTCTCTTTATTATGCATTTTTGAAAATGCTTTGGATTTCCGCAAATTGATCGCAAACTTTTCTACAGAACGAAGAAAAGAAAAAAATAAAGCTCATGGTGATATTGATCGTAATGAGTTATATAAGAAAATTGATGAGGCAGTTCATCTTTTATCCAAAAGTAAAACCGGTGCATTATTGACTTTTGAAAAAGAGCAAAATATGAGTGAAATTATGAAAAACGGAACGATTATCAATGCACCTGTTTCCGTAGAATTAATTCAAACCATTTTTTATCCTGGTACAAGATTACATGATGGCGCTGTTGTAATTCGCGGAGATACCATTGTGGCGGCATCGGTTTATTATACTCCGACTACTCGGGCTTTAACCGGTAAGTATGGATCGCGACATCGCGCAGCATTCGGAATTTCCGAAGTGACAGATTCTGTTACTGTGGTTGTAAGTGAAGAAACCGGAAGAGTATCTCTTGCGTACATGGGAAGATTAACACCTGTACTCTTGGATGAATTTCTCAGTGAATTTACAGATGTGATGAATAGGGAATAATCCCTATTTTTTTTGGGCACCTTTCGTATTCCTTTACATAAAATAGCATAGGGTGAAGCCTATGAAATATTTTGGGACAGACGGAATACGTTTAAATATGAATGAAAAAGACAATACTTCTTGTCTTGTGCGTTTAGGTGAATATTTTGCCAGACGCAAAAGAAAAATTCTTTTGGCAAGTGATACTAGAAAAAGCTCTTCTTACTTAAAAGCTTTACTACTTTCCGGATTATTGAAAAATACGGAAGTTGTGGATATAGGAATTGCGACCACTCCGAGTGTCAGTTTTTTAATGCGCGAAGAACATTTTGATTTTGGCATTATGATTAGTGCTTCTCATAATCCCGAACATTATAATGGAATTAAAATTTTTAATGCACAAGGTGAAAAATTAACGAAAAAACAATTAAAAAAAATCGAAACATTTATCGATTCCGATGAAAAAGTAAACTATAAGGGAGGAAGTTATACTTTTGATTCTGAATTATTGGATAAATATGTAGCTTTTTTATGTGATCAATATACTTTAAAAAAATTTCCTTTGAAAATTGCGTTTGACTGTGCAAATGGTGCAACCGCGAATATTATGAAAAAAATAAAAGAAAAATTAAATGCACCTTGGGATTTATATTTTACGAAAGGTAAAATAAATTTTCATTGCGGTTCAACCAAACTTTCACAATTAAAAAAAATTGTGAAGGAGCAGCACTATGATTATGGTATTGCTTTTGACGGAGATGGAGACCGAATTCAAATGGTCACAAAAAATCGGGTAATCGATGGTGATGATCTTCTGGCATATTTTGCATTAAAATATCATAAGAATTGTGTATTAACCTTATTGAGTGGAAAGGACATTATCGAGCAACTGACGGCACATCATTTGCGATTTGAACAAGTACCGGTCGGAGATTCCAATGTATCGCAAAAATGGAAACAACATACGAATTGGATCGGAGGAGAAACTTCGGGACATCTATTGCTCGATGCAAAACAACCTACCGGAGACGGAATTTTTGTTGCATTGATTTTTTTGTCTCAATTGGAACCGAAGGAATCTTTTATGAGAAGAAAATATCATTTTCGAATGATAAATCTTCCCAAGACAAAAAAAATGGAGGATAACTTCTATCGGAATAAAATCGAAATATTTTTTAAACAATTATTTCCGGAATGCAGATTAAAATTTCGCTTTTCCGGAACCGAGAACGTTTTAAGAATTCTTTTGGAATCGAAATCAAAAATGAAACTGAAAGAAGCAGCAAATTGGATTTTGAAAGTCTTTAAGAAAGATGAGGAAAACTTATGTGCGGAATAGTGGCTGGTGCTTTTCAAGATAATGTTATACCTTTTTTGCTTTATGGTTTAAAACAGGAAGAATATCGCGGATATGATGCTTGTGGTATAGGATTTTTAGAAAAGAAGGAAATTCAAATTGTAAAAAAAATCGGTCGCATTAATTCTTTAGTAGAAAAAGTTCAGAATCTAAAAGGAAATATCGGAATAGCACACACCCGTTGGGCAACACATGGAAAAAATACAGAAAACAATGCACATCCTCATATGTCCATGCATCGTATTTTTGCATTAGTACATAACGGTACTATATATAATTATAAAGAAATTCGCACTTCGCTAATGCAAAAAGGATATGTATTTTATAGTCAGACCGACACAGAATGTCTTGCTAATCTTTTAGAATATGAGTATGCACTTAGCGGAAATATATTAGAGGCAATGCAACAAATGCAACAGCGGGTAAAAGGTACTTATGCATTATGTATTTTAAATAAAGAGGAAGAACGCATTTATTTTATGAAAAAATCCGCGCCTTTAATTATAGGAATCGGAAAGCAAGGCATCAGTCTTTCCAGTGATATTCGTGCTTTGGAGCAACAAGATTTTTCGGTGGATCTAGATGAAGAAGAATATGGATATATTACCAAAGAAAATTATTTTATCTATAACCAAAATCAACGAGTAACGAAAAAAGAAAAACCGATTCAGAAAAATCGTTTTCAAAAAAAAGAAATTTCCATGGATTGCTATATGAAAAAGGAAATTTTTGAAATACCTTACATACTGGAAAATATTTTAAAAAAATATGAGAATGGTTTTTCTGCAGAAATTAT
The DNA here is from genome assembly GCA_947629415.1 of uncultured Bacilli bacterium. Classification (GTDB taxonomy): domain Bacteria; phylum Bacillota_I; class Bacilli_A; order RFN20; family CAG-449; genus CANRPC01. Next base: position 7,446 of record CANRDP010000023.1, on the reverse strand, counting down.
CAACCTATTTTCCCAAGCTTCAAAAATCGTTTTCATTGCTTCAGGAACATCATATCATGCAGCATTAATCGGCAGTCAATATTTTTCTATACCAACCGAAATTTATTTTTCCAGTGAATTTATTACAGAAGAAAGAAAAATTCATTCGGATGTTTTATATGTTTTTCTTTCTCAGTCTGGTGAAACCATGGATGTTTTAAAAGCATTGGAATTCGTTCTTTCACATAAAGGAATTACCTTGGGAATTGCCAATGTAGAAAATTCCACATTACTCAGAAAAACACAATATTCGTTACAAATGCATGCAGAAGCAGAAGTGGCTGTAGCTTCGACAAAAGCATATTGCGCTGAAGTTTTACTTCTTTATTTGTTGGCAAAATACGATAAAATATCTTTTTGCAAAGAAAATATTTTGCTCATCATTCGTGAAATAAAAGAACATTTAAAAAATGTTGAATCTATTGAAAATATTGCGGAACAATTAAAAGAAAAAGAACATGCCTATTTTCTTGCCAAAGGAAAAGATTATTTTCTTATCCAAGAAGCCTCTTTAAAAATCAAAGAAGTAACTTATTTACATTCGGAGACTCTTTATGCCGGAGAATTGAAGCATGGTCCAATAGCCTTAATTGATGAAGGGTTCCCGGTATTTCTTCTTGGGAATAAAGAAAACAATGAAGCACTATTATCTGCTCGTGAAGAAGTAGAGGCACGAGGTGCAGTAACCTATTTTATGACTTATGATGCAAAACAAGATCTCGGTTTTTTGCCTTTGATGACGGATTTCTTTTTATTGGCATTTTATTTAGCACAAAAAAAAGGTTGCGATGTTGATAAACCGCGTAATCTTGCAAAATCGGTTACGGTTGAATAAAATTATCTTTTATTTTTAAATCCAGAAGAGTAATACCATAATTTTCCGTAGTTTGCTTTATCCATTCCGGAATAGCATCCTTTTCTACATTTTTTAAATTTTCCATCACATATTCTTTAAAATTATGTCCTTGGTAATGATATTTTTGAGCATCACTTATTTGATATGTCAAAAAGACATCAAAAGGTTTTATAGTGAAGCGTGTTCTTTGTATATCTGCCGGATATAAACCGACCCGACGTACAAAAAAGGGTGTCATAAAGTAGAGCCCGTGCCCTTTGACTTTGTGAAAAGCGTATAGTCGTTCGAAAACGGCATAAAAATTCTTTTTTACGTAAAAAACACCGGAAAAAAGAATAAGAAAAACTCCAATAAAAAATGCAATCAAGATAACAATAAAAATTAATTCCAACGGAGTTACCTTCTTTCTTTTTCTAATTATAACAATTTGTAAAAAAGTTGTAAATATGGGAATATTTTGCCCATATATTAGAGTAGAAAGATAGGTGTTTTTATGGAGAGTAAGACAAGACAAATTGTTTTGCTTCATGGTTGGGGACAATGTGCGGAATCCTTATCCATCTTCAAAAAAGGTCTGGAAAATTTTGGAAAAACGATTTCTTTTGATTTACCTCATTTTGGAAAAGAAAAAATGAAAAAAAGTTTTACTATGGAAGATTATGTTCAATTTGTACATGAAAAAATTACTGAAACTTCCGACGTTTATTTACTTGGACATTCTTTCGGAGGAAAAATTGCTTCTTTTTATGCACTGAAATATCCTATCAAAGGACTTATTTTAATTGCTCCGAGTACTTGCAGAAAAAAGAGATTCAAAACAAAAGTAAAAGAAATACTTTATAAAATTTTTAAAAAATTACATTGGAAATTACCTTCCTTTTTATCCGGGAGCAAGGATTATCAAAGGGCACAGGGTTATCAAAAACAAACATTGAAAAATATTTTGATTTTCTTAAAAAAGAAAGATTTAAAAAAAATCACGATACCTGTTTTGTTGATTGGTTTTCAAAAAGACACTCAAGTAAAATTAAAAGATCTAAAATATTTAAAAAAACATCTACCTTTGGTGACATTTCGTTTGTATCCCGGAGATCATTTTTCCTATATAGAACATGCTGGAGAAATATTGAGTGAAATAGGAGAATTTATTGATGATTAAATGGCTTCTTTTTTTCTTGATTTATCCTTTTTTATTCGTCCTATGCTTTCATTTTATTAAAGGTTATTATTCTCCCAAACGATTTTTAATTGCTTTAAAAGACTTATTTTTCGAACGAAAATATCTTGTTTTCCTTGCATGCGGAATTTTTCTTTTTTCTTTTTTTGATTCATTTCTTTTTTTCTTAATTCAGGGAATATTTTTTCTTTTCTTTTTTCTTTTGTTTCCCAAAAATTTCTTTGTTTTGCATCGCCGTGGGATTTTTTTGATTTTCCTATCCTTCCTTCTTTATCTTCTTTTCTTTATCTTTATGGATTTTTCTTCTTTCTTTTTTCCTTTTATTTCCACATTTTTTCTTTTGCTTTTATCTCATTTTCTTTTGTATCCATTTGAAACAATGGTCAAGCAGTTTTATATAAAGAAAGCAGCGAAAAAAATAAAAAGCATGGAAAGCACAAAAATAATCGGAATTACGGGAAGTTTTGGAAAGACAACGATGAAAACATATTTATCTTCCTTTTTGCGGAAAAAATATTTTTGTATTTCCAGTCCCGGGAATGTCAATACTCTTATGGGATTGACCAAGTGGGTGAATCAGAATGTTGAAAAAGAAGTGGAATTTTTAGTTGTAGAGTTAGGAATTGATGAGAAAAAAGGGATGAAAAAATTTGCAAAATTATTTTCTTTGGACTTTGCTTTTATCACGGGAATAGGCCCGGTTCATTTATCGACATTTCGGACACTTCAAAATGTTGCAAAAGCAAAAAGTGCTATTCAATTTTTATTGAAAAAAGAAGGCAAGCTTTTTATAGAGCACGAGGCAAAACCGCTTTTAAAACCTTATATCTTAACCTCTTTTTCTTGCTATGGAGAAAATATTGCATATTTAAAAGATACCAATCTCACGCTTTTTCAAAAAAAAGCACTTGATGGTGTGTTTACTTTTAAAAATCATGAAAAAATTTCAGACAAGCTTTTTATGGATTTTATTAAAACAATTCCTAACACTCCAAGAAGATTTGAAATAAAAAAACAAGGCGAGATTACGCTGATTGATGATTCCTATAATATTAATCCGTATGGTGCAAAATTTGCTATCGAATATTTAAAAAAACAAGATGGAGTGCGAATTATTATTACCGGAGGTTTATTGGAATTAGGAAAACTTTATACGACAGAAAATTATGATTTAGGAGTGCAAATGAAAGGTGTCGATAAGGTGATTTTGATTACCAAAAAGAAAAAGCATCCTTTATTAAAAGGGTATTTGAGTACGGGAGAAAAGAAAATACAAATTGTGAAGACTCTGAAAGAATCAATTCCCCTTGCTTTACAAATAAAAGGGAAGAAAACTATCCTTTTATTGGCTAAAGGAGATGATTTTTTCTTAAAATAACATAATTCGACATGAGAAATCATATATTGGCTGGAAGGAGGATGTCGGCATGTCAGTTTTTGCTTTAGTTTATGGCGGAGATTCCGTTGAAAGTGAAATCAGTGAAGTAAGTTGTGAAAAAATCAGTAAGGCCTTGAACAAAGAAAATATACCGCACATAAAAATATTTTTGGATCATTTTGGAAATTTCTTTATCGAGAATAAAAAGAAAAAGTTGAAAAAGGGATTCTTTTCAAAAAAAAATACTTCTTATTATTTTAAAACCAAAACAAAAAAATATTTTTTTGATGTTGTTTTACCTATTGTTCATGGTTCCGGCGCCGAAGATGGCACTATAGGTGCATATTTTGACACATTAAAGATCCCTTGCATTTATTCCGGTTTGTTCAATGCATCAATTTTACAAAATAAATTTGCGTTTAAAAAATATCTCAGTATTTTTAAAATTCCTCAGTGCAAATATAAAAAAATATCTTATTTGGAGTTCATGGATATCGGTTTCGATTTAGATATGTTTTTAAAAGGAATCAAAGCTCCTTATATTATAAAACCAAATGTTCTGGGATCATCCATTGGTGTAAAAAAAGCAAAGAATAAGGAAGAAGTATTGGATGCATTCAATGAAGCATTTTTATATGACACAGATGTAATTATTGAAGAGGCGGTGTCTTCATTGAAAGAAGTAAATATTGCTGTCTTAGGTTATCGCGACGAAATACAATTATCGGAATTGGAAACGGTGTCTGAAAAAGAAGAGGTGTTTTCTTTTTATGATAAATACCTTCAAACACGTGAAAAAGTAAAAAGAATTCTTCCGGCAGATATCTCTGAAGAACAAAAAGCAAAAATAGAAGAGATAGCTTCAAAAGCATTTCAGATTTTTCAATGTTGCGGAGTTGTGCGCTTTGATTTTCTAATTGATAAGGATAATGGGAAAATTTATTTAAATGAAGCGAATACGATTCCCGGATCTTTAGCGGAACATCTTTTTCAGGCAAAAGGTATGAGCGGTGCATGTCTGGTAAAAGAAATGTATCGCTACTATTTAAAGAAAGAAAAAGAGTCAAAAAGAATTTTTCATGAGTATCACGAAGGAGAAAGACAAAAACTTTTCAGCAAAGATTAACATTGCAAAAGAGTATTTTTAAAGTTTATCGAATGTGTTAAAATAATATCAGCAAAGAAAAAAGGAGGATAGCAAATGGCTACACCACATAATGAAGCAAAAGAAAACGCTTTTGCAAAAACTGTTTTAATGCCCGGAGATCCATTAAGAGCAAAATTTATCGCTGAAAATTTTTTGGAAAATGCAGTGCAAGTAAATGGCATAAGAAATATGCTTGCTTATACTGGTACATATAAGGGAAAAAAGGTTTCTGTCATGGGATCGGGAATGGGTATTCCGAGTATCGGAATATATTCCTATGAACTTTATGCATTTTACGGAGTGGAAACAATCATTCGAATCGGATCCTGCGGTGCTTATCAAGAGGATTTAAATTTATATGATGTTATTTTGGCAGAAGGGGCTTCAACGAATTCAAATTGGGCTCACCAATATGATTTACCGGGAGTCTTTTCCGCGGTTGCCGATTTTAACACATTATTAAAAGCTTACGAAGCTGCAAAAAAATTGGGAATTGATCCAAAAGTCGGTTCTATCTTATCCAGTGATACTTTCTATAATGATACACCGGATGTTTGGAAAAAGTGGGCAAAAATGGGTATTTTGGCAGTTGAAATGGAATCCTATGCACTCTATAGTATTGCAAGTTCTTTAGGGAAAAAGGCTTTATGTATTTTGACTGTCTCTGACTCACTATGTAAAAAGCAAGAAACAACCGCGGAAGAACGACAAAATTCTTTCCGTACAATGATGGAAATTGCTTTAGAAACCGCAGAATGAAAATTATCTTTATTCTTTTAGGAATTTTTCTTTCTTGTTTTTGTATTTTATTTCTATTCGGCCCATTTATAAAAATCCGTTACGAAGAACGTTTTTTTCATCGAATCATCGGAAAAGAACTTTATAAAATTGCTGTGAACCATGATAATTTTATTATTCATGATGTTGAAATCAAATTTATCGATGGTTTTATTCATTTTGACCATTTATTTTTCGGCAATAAATACATTTATTGTATTCGGAATGTATATTATACCTATGGAATTGAAGGAAGTAACCAGGATTTGAAGTGGTTTCATTATGATCGGAAAGGAAACTTTGAATATATAGAAAATCCATTAAAGTCGAATAAAATTCAAATGGAAAAAATGAAAACATACATGAAAGTTCCGAATGATCAAAAGTTTTTTTATTCTATTATTGTAATAAATGATGATTGTACTTTCCGGATACATGATTATCAAGAAGATGAAATCGTTATAAAAAGAAGCGAATTGAAAAAATTTTTGAAAGAAAAAGAAAATGATCCGAATATTTCTTCTTTTCAACAGAAACAATTAGAAAAAATCGTTCAACAGATTTATGAACAATGCAATCATAAAAAAGAGACATAGAAATTATTTTCTTTGCCTCTTTTTTTCATAATATTATTTATGACTGACAGATCGTTCTGGCTCATATTCGTTCTCTTGATTGAAGTTGATAAATAGGAGCAGGATATTGATAATGCCTGCGATGGCAATTAAGCAATAAATGATGCGTGTAAAAACGTTTACTTCGTTACCGGTAATCCAACGAACTAAGTCAAAATTAAATAATCCGACAAGTCCCCAGTTGAGTGCTCCAATGATTGTGAGAACCAAACATGGTTTTTCTATGTAATTCATATCTTTCCTCCTAGGTTTATTATGTGAAAATATAAATAAAAACATTCATAATTTGTTTTTCTCTCGCATAGTCTTTGCATGAGGTGGAATGAAAATGATAAAAAAAATCATCATTGGTATTGCAGTTTTAGGTGTCGTCTTACTTGCGGGATGGAAATTATTTTATAATCCAGGGGAAAATGCTCCGAATTTTGATGAAGTAATGGAAAATTTAAATGCTTACCATATGGAAGCGACCATGGAATTCACCGAAAACGAAGAAAAGAAAAATTATTTTGTGACCGTGGATTACAAAAAGGATGTGGAAGACCAATATTTCCGTATTTCCCTTTTGGATACAAATATTAATCAAGAACAAATTTTGCTTCGGAACAAAGATGGAGTATTTGTGCTTTCTCCCTTACTGAATCAAGTTTATAAATTTAAGGGTAATTATCCTTTGAATTCACCAAAACCTTATTTATATCATTCGATGCTAGAAGCGGTAAAGGGAGATCATGAACTAAAATCCATGACCGATGGTTATTTATTGACGTATAAACCGAATTATGAACATCGAAAACAATGGGTAAAAGAAGATATCAAATTATCAACGGATTTAAAACCAATTTGGGTGAATATTTATGATGAAAATGCCTCTTTAATGGCAACGGTTTTATTTTCCAAAGTGGATTTGAATCCGACATATAACGAAGATTTCTTTGATGTAGAATCAAATATGAAAACGGCAAGAGAAAATATGACCGATACAACTTCATCGATTGAAGATCTGCCATTCCTTCCCGCGGCACCGGTTGTTTCCTCGACACTTCAGGAACAAACAGAAGCAACTGCCAGTGGAGAAAAGATATTTATTCTTTCCTATACAGGAGATAAAAATTATCGGGTTATTCAAAAAATTCTTGAACCATCGGAAGAATTGACCAGTATTGAGTATCCCGGCGAATTCGTCGAAACGATATTCGGAATCGGTTATACCCGAAATAAATACTTCACTTATATTTCCGGGAATGTCTGTTATGAAATATACTCTTCGGACTTGGAAATGGATGAAATGGTGCGTATTGTTTCTTCCATGGAAGTAAGCGCGGCAAAATAAAAAACTTTAGAAAATTGAAAAGAATTGATATAACCTGACTTTGGTAAACACCCCATAAATGTGGTGTTAAAACTCAGTATCAAGAAGCAGTTTGATATCACGAT
>CANRDP010000022.1 GCA_947629415.1 uncultured Bacilli bacterium | reverse complement strand
ATATCCCCATTTTTGAAGTTGTTTTTTTTATTTCCTTTCTTGTCTTTTAACTTTTGAAGTTTAAATTTTAATCAAGCAATTTATAAAAATCACTTTTTTTTCGTTCTCGGAAAGTATTTCTGGTAATCTTCCAACATTCTTTTCGTGGTGATATGCGTATAAATCTGTGTCGTGGATAAACTTTCATGTCCGAGAAGTTCTTGAATTGTCCGTAAATCCGCACCATTACTTAACATCATAGTAGCAAAAGTATGTCGAAATTTATGTGGGTGTAATGATAAACCCAATCCCAATTTTTTCTCAATTTCGGAAAGAATATATTCTAATCCACGAATCGTCAAAGGATTTCCATATTCATTTAAAAACATGTGGTTTTCCGGCTTACTTCCCCTTTTTAAAGTCAATTGATATCTTAATCCGTGAAGATATTTTTCTAACGCTTTTGAGGCTGCTTCCGTAAAGAAAACATATCGATCTTTTTTTCCTTTTCCATTCACTTTTATCATTCTTCGATTCCATTGAAAATCCGTGACAAGCAAAGAACATAATTCGCTTGCTCTTAAGCCGGATGCAAAAAGCAATTCCAATATTGCCTGATCCCGATCAACAAACGTATCGGTTCTTTTTTTATTTTCATCAAGCAAACGAAAAACTTCTTCACTATATAAAAAATCCGGCAATTTTTTATCTGTTTTCGGCGAAGATATCGTAATAAAAGGATTTTTATGAATCCATTCTTGCTGCAACATTCGATGATAAAAACCACGTAAAGATACGATTTTTCTTTTTAAGCTTACTTTGGAAATTCCTCTTTTCCTTTCCGCTTCCAAAAAGTTGCGAATAACCTTTGTATCACAAGTAAAAAGAGAATAGTCTTCCTGATGTAAAAAATTTAAAAATTGTTCGATATCCCTTTGATAAGCTAAAACGGTATTCGGACTATACATTCGTTGTTTCTCAAGATATTCCAAATATTCCCGAATTGCTTTGTCTTCTTTTTCCGACATAGTTGCTCCTTATGGAAATATTATAAAACAAAAGAAAAAAGAAGAAAATCAGTTTTCTTCTTTCTTTTCGCTCAAAGATTCAATATAACGACATTTCGGAAATCCGGAACAAGCCAAGAAATCCGGTCGATTTCTTTTTCCTTTATGTAGTACAAGAGGTTTTCCGCATTTAGGACAAACCTTATCCACATAAATCGGTTCTTTTTTTTCTTTTTCTTCCCCTTCGATATAGCGGCATTTCGGAAATCCGGAGCAAGCATAGAACTCTCCTCTTTTGGAAACTCTTTTTACTAAAGGCTTTCCGCATTTAGGGCAAATTTTATCGGTTTCTTCCACCGGTTGTTTTTCTTGCTTTTTTACATATTTGCATTCCGGAAATCCGGAGCAAGCCTCAAAAGTTCCGTAACGTGAATGTCTTAGAACCAAAGGTTTTCCGCATTTTGGGCAAATATTTCCCGTATACACCACTTCTAATCCCGGCATTTCCTCTTTTGCTTTATTGTATAAAGGTAAAAATTCATCATAAAAAGATTGGAGAATTTTTAAACGTGAATCATTTTGGATGGTAACATCATCTAAATTTTTTTCCATTTCCGCGGTAAAAGAAGCATCCATAAACTCAGGAAAAAATGCCGTCAATCGCTCGATAGTTAAATTCCCCTGTTCGGTTGGTAATAAAAGTCCTTTGGAAACCGATATATATTTTCTTTCAAATAATGTAGAAATTGTGGAAGCATAAGTAGAGGGTCTTCCGATTCCCAAATCTTCCATCATTTTAACCAGACGAGCTTCATTATAACGAACCGGCCCTTTGGTAAAATGCTGCTCGGATTCCAAAACTTCATTTCGCACACTTTCTCCTTCATCAAAGGATTGCAGCGAACTTTTTTCAATTTCATCTTCTTCTTTTTCTTCAAAGGTAACCTTTTTAAATCCATCAAAGATCAATTTTGCTTCTTCATGACGGAAAGTATACCCCAAACAATCAAGATAATAAATGGTAATTTCTTCTACTTTTGGTGCCATCAATGCCGCCAAAGAACGTTCATAAATCAATTTATATAACCGATAAGCATTTCCTTCCAACGTATCTTTTATAGCCTGTGGTGTCGTATCTAAAGATGTCGGTCGAATTGCTTCATGCGCCACTTTTGCATTTTCTTTCATTTGCATAGCAAAATATTTTTCCTTTTTTGCCAGATATTTCTCTCCGTAATTCTTTTTTATGAATTCTTTTCCATGCGAAATAAACTCTTCGGCAAAACCAACACCATCGGTACGAATATAAGTTATTAGTCCTGTTTCAAAAAGCCTTTGTGCCAAACTTTGCGTCATTTTTGTGCTGAAATGAAAAGAATTGAAAGCTGCTTGTTGCAATGATGATGTCTTAAAAGGAATTTTTGGTTCACTATTTTTCAAACTTACTTTCTTTTTTGTGACAATAAAATCTTTTCCTTTTAAAAGTTTTAAAATTTCCTCTGCTTCTTCCTCTGTTTTAATCGTCACTTCTTTTCCGATATAGGAATCAAGTTTGGCTTTCAATCCCTGAAATTCTCCTTGAATCGTATAATATTTTTGAGGCACAAACGCCTGTACTTCTTTTTCTCGATCGCAAACTAATTTCAAAGCAACCGATTGTACTCTTCCCGCAGAAAGAGAATGTATTTTTTTCTTTAAAAGATTGGATAAATCAAATCCCATGATACGATCGATAATTCTTCTTGTCTCCTGAGAAGCGACAAGATCCATATCAATGTGTCGAGGATTTTCAATGGCATGTGTCACAGCTTTTTGGGTAATTTCATGAAATTCCAAGCGTTTCACTTTCTCCACATCTAATTCCAAAACAGAAGCAAGGTGCCAGGAAATTGCCTCGCCTTCTCGATCCGGGTCTGTTGCTAAAAGTACTTCATCCGCTTTCTTTTTCTCTTTCAAAAGATTGCTGACGATTTTTTTCTTATCTTTATTAATGACATAGGTCGGGTGAAATTTATTTTCAATATCCACACCTAAACCACCTTTACCTGTCGTAGAAAGGTCTCGAATATGCCCCATGGAAGCAACTACTTCATAATCCTTACCGAGGAACTGCTGAATTGTATGACATTTTGTAGGTGATTCAACAATGACTAATTTCATAGCATCCTCCTTTTTCATTCGATAAATACTATAGGTAAGAACAAAAGAAAAGTCAAACATTTTTTATCGACTTTTTTTTGGTAATTCTGAATTTTTTATTTCTTCTTTTTTTTATAAAAAGAAGGGAAAATCAATAAATTTCCGAAAGTACTTTATCCATGACATCCAAAGTAACTTGTTTTGGTCTTTTGGAGAAAAAAGTAGGGTTCAAATTATTTTCCAAATTGGGTCGAGAAAAGATCCCCACGGATATCCACCCTTCGACAATAATCTTCTTTTCATTAAATATGATTTTAATAAATTTTCTTGTTGCAAAAATCCCTTTTCCGTTTTGATATACATTTTCATTTCCATATTGAACGGGATAAAATTTTTGATTTGCCAAAGTAAATTTAATTTTTTCTCTTACTTCATCTTCGGTTAAAGTAAAGTTCTTGTTTTTTCTGGTGCGATTTTGTATTTTTTTAGGATTAAAATTAATAAGAGCACTCAAAAGAGCAAAAAGAAATGCAATGAGAATAAAAACTCCGGCTACAATCAAAAGGGTAATGGTAAAAGTTTTTGTGTTTGCAAATAAAAGATCCACCAAAGAATAACCGAAAAGCATTCCTCCGATGACGCTGCACAAAATAGATACAATATATAATATTTTCTGCATAATTTTCTCCTTTCTTTATATTGTAAAAAAAACAAAAAACAATTACAAGTTCATTTCTTCATATATATCCTCGGCACTCAAAACCATTTTAGCTCCATCATGAATTAATTGATTTGGTAAAGAATCCTCATCGGCATGCGTGGGAACACATAAAATTTCTTTATTTTGTTCTATTGCCCATCTTACCGTTATGGATGTTCCTGATTTTTTTGTTGCTTCCGGGACAAATAAATAAGGAGATAAAGCTGCAATCAGTCGATTACGACTTGAAAAATTTTCTTTTCTTGCCGGAATTTTTCCGGGATATTCGGAAAGGATTAATCCTTTTTCTTTAATTGTTTCATATAATGGATAATGCTCCTCCGGATAACAGCATTGAATTCCGGAAGCTAAAACAGCAATAGTATATTGATTCTCTTCTAAAGCAATTTCATGACTTATTTTATCAATACCTTTGGCAAGGCCGGAAACCAACGTGATTTTTTCTTTTTGCAATAAATCACTTAAGAAAGTGATGGTAATATTTTTTCCATAAGAAGAAGGAGTTCTTGTACCGACAACGCTTAAACGTTTTTGTTGAAAAAGCAATTCTTTATTTCCTTCATAAAAAAGAACAATGGGAGGAGAATAAATTTCTTGAAGATAATAAGGATATTCTTTATCTAAAATCGTAATAGTTTTATAAGGAAGCTCTTTGGTAATTTTTTCTACTTCCAAAGGATTAACTCTTTCTTTCCTTTTCAATGCATTATAAATTTCTTTATAATTTCCTTCATATTTTATGGCAAGATAGATAAGTATATTTCGGGCATCCATCGAATCACCTCAATAATACTATCCGCAAAAAAAGAAAAAAATTTAAATTCTTGTTTTCTTTTTTTCTTTTGCCACGGGACCATAACTGAAACGATAAAATCCTTGAATGGGACCATATTGTTCCAATAAGGCAAGATGTTCCTTTGTCGGATATCCTTTATGCTTTGCAAAATGATATTCCGGATATATTTTATCGTATTCTTTCATTATTCGATCTCGGGTCACTTTTGCCAAAATACTCGCCGCGGCGATACATTCCGCTTTTGCATCTCCTTTTATAATCGCTTCCTGTGGTGTTCCGAAAAAATCATACAATGGCATCGCGTCAGTTAAAATATAATCCGGTGTACAAGACAATTTTTTTATTGCTTCGCACATTCCTAAACGCGACGCTTCATAAATGTTTATTTCATCAATTTTTGTTGGTTCGATTTCACATATTGCATAAGAAACTGCATTTTTACAAATAAAATCAAAAAGTTCTTCACGCTTTTTTTCACTTAATTTTTTGGAATCATTGATACGTTCATCATAAAAATTCACTGGTAAAATTACCGCGGCACAAACGACAGGACCGCATAGTGGTCCTCTTCCCGCTTCGTCACATCCGACAATTTTTCGGAAACCTTTTTCCCATATTTCTTTTTCATAATCTAACATAAAGAATCCACGATTACCAAGGCAATCTTCCCTTCTTTAAATTCTTTTAAAAATACTCTTTCGGCATGTTCAATATCGTATTTTCCTTCTTTTAAAAGAAATCCTCTGGATTGAGCAATTTTTTCTTTCAAATTCGTACAATTTATTTCCTCTTCTTTTAAATGAAAGCGTTCCGCTATTTCTTTTTTATATCGTGGCATTAGTCGAGTAACCAAAGCATCGAATAACTCTTCCACAGGTAATATTTCTTCGGGAATTGCTCCGATAAGCGCCAAATGAAGAGCCGTTTTTTTATCTTCATAATGCGGTGGAAGAACACCGGGAGTATCCAATAAATCAAAACCTTTCAAGGATTTTACCCATTGCTGTGCTTTGGTAAATCCCGGTTTATTTGCTTTTGCGGCACTTTCTTTTCCTACCAATGCATTGATAAGAGAAGATTTTCCTACATTCGGAATTCCTACGACCATCACCCGAATCGATTGCGGTTTTATCCCTTTTCTTTTTTCTTTTTCTCTTTTTTCCGAAGCTATTTCTTCTATCCTATGTTTTAACAAAAGAACATCTTCTTTATAAAAAATATTCATCGGAAGAACAAACCCTTCTTTTTCATATTCTTTTATATAAGGTAAAAGAGCGGAAGAATCCACGAAATCTTTTTTGGATAAAACAAGGATTTTCTTCTTCCCTTTCAATATTTCTTTTAAAAACGGATTTCGTGAAGAAATCGGTGCCCGCGCATCACAAATTTCAATCACCACATCGATGACTTTCAACTTTGTTTCCAATTCCTGAAAAGCCTTTTTCATATGCCCCGGATACCAGTGAATATTTTTTTGATTCATGAATAAAACTTCCAATCTGAAATAAAACGATAATTACGTTCCCCGAAATTACAGGTTTTTGAGGAACAATCTCCCAAAATCACTTTTAAAACTCCCAAAATATTTTCCTCTTCCACAAGACCAAGACCATGCGCGGAATCATGAGAATTTTCTCGATTATCTCCCAAAACAAAATATTGATTTTCTTTTAATACAATATCTTGATCGGCAAAGACACATTCGGAAGAACAAGTTTTTTGCTTTATCGATTCGGGAATATACTCTTGAGAAATCTTTTCTCCGTTTATAAAAATGTTTCCATCGACAGAATTCAAGTGAAAAGTTTCATTCGGAAGTCCAACAACTCTTTTAATATAAAAATAATCCTCATTACCGGAAACAAAAAAAGCTATAATTTGATTTCTTTTTAAATTTTTTTTGGAAAAATACTGATGATCGACATAACCGAATTCATTGTCTTGCAAAGTAGGATACATGGATTCTCCGGAGATAACAATAGGAGTTAAAAAAAGATAGGTATAAAGAGCACCGACAGAACATAAAGCAAAAAGCAAAAGAACGGTGATTAAAAGAATTTTTTTGATTCGATTTCTTTTTCTTTCTTCCATAAATATCCTTCCTTTTTCAGTATACTATGTTTTTTTTTATTTATAAAGAAAGGAACACAAACCTTTTGGATATTTCTTCATGAAAAATAAAAAAGATAGCAAATTTTTCCTTTGCTATCTTGAATCGACTTCGTAACGAATCGAAATGTCGAATATTTGTCACTATTTGTTTTTAAAAACTTCTTTTAATCTTGCAGACTTACCAGCACGATCACGTAAGTAATATAATTTCTTACGGCGAACTTTACCATGTCGCACAACTTCAATCGATGCAATGTTTGGTGAATTTACCGGGAAAGTTCTTTCCACACCGACACCCGCGGAATATTTTCGCACGATGAAGGTTTCACTTACCCCAGAACCACGACGGGAAATAACAACGCCCTGAAAAACCTGATTTCTCGTCTTTCCATTTTCCACGATACGGACGGATACTTTAATCGTATCTCCGGTAGTAAAGGCTGGAAGATCCAAACGAATTTGTGAACTTTCAATTGATTTAACTAAATTATTATTCATTTCTAGACCTCCTTTTTCGAAATCTTAGGATGTTCTTACTAGTGACATATAGCAGCGGACCACCTGCAGCGATAACGCTTAAATATCATAACAAGTTCCAAAATTCTTTGCAATGATTTTTATTGAATTCCATAATTTTGAAAAAGATTCTTATTCTTCGGATTTTTTTCAAAGTTTTTCCAAAAAAATTAAATATATTTCCAAAAAATTGAAATAAAGAAATAACAAGCAATTACAATGAAAATTAATAGAATTATTCCTAAAATTAATCCAGCAATAGCAAGTCCACGTCCTGCTCCATTTACTTTAGAAGCCTTAACTATACCAACAATGCTAAGAATAATTCCAATTATGATTAAAAAAGGTGCTAAAATATATCCAAAAGGAATAATAAATGAGGCTAATCCTCCTATTAAACTACACACAAATCCTCCTGTTGCACATCCATTTGATTGATGCACTTGATTTGTAACAATCACTTGAGAAGGATAATTTTGAATATTTTCTCCATTATTTTCACCGCATTTAGGACATATCACTACTCCTTCAGGCAGTTGTAAACCACATTTTTTACAAAACATACAACTTTTCCCCTTTCTAGGAAAAAATTATACCCCCCCCCGTAAAATTATGTCAAGAGAACATTGTTAATTCCTCTATTTTTTTAAATATGTTCAAAAAAGAAAAAACTTTTATCTTAAATTAGATTAAATAACATCCATCACAATATTCTTATTAACAAATATCGTGAGCGGTCATTTATTCTTATTTATTAGAACATTTCTTTGATTGATAGTTACCTACATTAAAAAAATTTGATTGTTAAGTATTTTTGCTTGACTGTCAAAAATCTTTATTTTAAGATAGAAAGGATTATTCAGGAGGATTTTTTATGTCAGTCAAAATTCGTTTAACAAGAACCGGTCGTAAACTTGATCCGTCTTATCGTATCGTCGTTACCGATAGTCGTTCTCCTCGTGACGGCCGTTTTATTGAACAAGTTGGTTTCTTTGATCCGAATATGGAAGAAAATGGTGTCCGTTTAAATGAAGAAAGAATCATGTATTGGCTTTCTCAAGGTGCAAAACCATCCGATACAATTCGCTCCATTTTATCAAAGAAAGGTATTTGGAAAGCCTTTACCGACACCAAAGCAAAAAAGAAGCCAAAAGCGGAAAAGAAAGTAAAGAAAACTGCTCAATCGAAACCCGCAGCCAAAAAAACGGTAAAAAAGAAAGCAGCAGAAACAAAAACTGAAGGAGAATAATTCCTATGGATTACATTGAAGTTATTCGCCACTTCATTGAACCGATTGTTTTTGAATTTGATAAGGTCGAAATTCAAGAATTACCTGCAAATTCAAAAAAGGAACATATCTTTTTGATTCGCTGTACCGATCAAGATGTCGGGCGTTTAATCGGTCGTCATGGTACGACCATCAATGCTCTTCGAGAAGTTATCTCGATTGCCGCGAAAAATAATAACGAATATGTTCGTTTGAAAGTCGCTTCTTTGAGTGAGCCATTCGAAAATTTCGAATCCGACGAAAAGAAAGAAGAGGAAGAGAAAAAAGAAGACTGCGAATAACAGTCTTTTTTCAAAAGGAAAAAAACAATGAATTATTTAAAAGTTGGCACAATTATCCGTACCAAAGGATTGAAAGGTGAAGTGCGTGTTTTTTCCACGACGAATTTTCCTGAAAAACGTTATAAAAAAGGTGCAAAACTTTTTCTGAAAAGAGAAGATAGCGATGCGATGCAAGAAGTAACGGTTCATTCTCGTTCTTTTGATGGAAAATTTGATCTTATCACTTTTGAAGGTTATGACACAATTGAAGCAATTTCACCATTTTTAAAAGCAGATCTTTTTATTGTAAAAGAAGAACATCCTTTACCAGAAGGTTATTTTTATTATACGGATTTAGAAAATTGTATCGTTTATGATAAAAACCAAAAAATCGGAAAAGTACAATCGATTGAAGACTATAACGGAAAAATTTCTTTACGCATTGAACGAAACGGAAAAACTTTTTTACTTCCTTTTTATGATGCTTTCATAGAAAAAGTAGATATTTCAGAAAAAAGAATCGATGTTCATCTGATTGAAGGTATGTTGGAATGAAAATTACAATTTTAACTCTCTTCCCGGAATTTTTTGCTACTCCTTTAAATACTTCGATTATTAAAAGAGCAAAAGAAAAAGGGATTGTTGAATTTCAACTGGTAAACATAAGAGATTATACGGAAGATAAATATCATCGCGTGGATAATCCTCCAACCGGAGGAGGTGCGGGCCTTATCATGCAATGTCAACCGATTTTAAGTAGTCTCCGTTCTGTAAAAAAAGAAAATTCTTATGTGATTTTACCTTCACCGAGAGGAAAACCTTTCACACAGGAAGACGCACTTCGACTTTCAAAAAAAGAAGATTTGATTTTCATTTGCGGACATTATGAAGGAATCGACGAACGAATTTCTCCTTATGTCGATGAATTTCTCTCCTTGGGAGATTTTATCCTCACCGGAGGGGAAATTGCTTCTTTAGCCTTTTCGGATGCCATCTTGCGGTTACTTGATGGTGTCATTGCTTCAGAATCCACGAAAGAAGAATCTTTTCAAGACGGATTACTAGAATATCCTCAATATACATTACCCTATCAATTCGAAGGACAAAAAATCCCCGACATTCTTTTCTCGGGAAATCATCTCGCCATTAAAAAATGGCGTCGGAAACAAAGTCTGAAATTAACAAAACACTATCGCCCGGATTTATTCGATAAGCATAAATTCAGTGCTAAAGATCTTCAATTATTGCAAGAAGAAGATTCTCCGGATTGGGAAAAAAAGGCTATCGAAAAAGGAAAAAAATTCACTTCGAGAGATGAAAATTAAAAAAAGTAATAAAAATCGAGAGACATAACTCTCGATTTTTTTAACAAAAGCTTTTATCTTTTTTCATATTTTTTTGCCATCGCAGGCATTTCTTTCATCATCTTTTTCATTTGATCGAATTGATTTAACAATTTATTGATATCCTGAACATCGGTTCCCGAACCTTTGGCAATTCTTTGCTTCCGAGAGCTTTTCAAAATATCCGGATTTTTTCTTTCTTTTGGTGTCATCGATTGAATAATGGCTTTGGTTTTCTTTAATTGTATATTTGCCTTTTCCTGATCTTCATCCGTTATTTTTGGCATACCGGGAATCATTTTCAAAATCTTTCCCAGAGGACCAAGACGACGAATTTGTTCCATTTGAGCCAACATATCATTTAAATCAAATGTTCCCGACATCATTTTACTCGCGGTTTTTCGAACAGATTTTTCATCAACTTCTTCTTGAACTTTTTCCACGAGAGAAACAACATCTCCCATTCCCAAAATTCGATCCGCCATACGCTCGGGATAAAAAATTTCCAAATCTTCTAATTTTTCACCAACACCGATATATTTAATCGGTATTCCGGTCAAATGTTTGATGGATAAAGCAGCACCACCACGGGAATCGCCATCCAATTTTGACATAATCATCCCGGTAATACGCAATTTTTCATGAAACGCCCGAGCCACATTGACCGCTTCCTGACCTGCCATGGCATCCATCAATAATAATTCTTCATCGGGATGCACGGCATTTTCGATATTTACTAATTCTTGCATCAGATTTTCATCAATTTGCAAACGACCTGCCGTATCGAAAATTACCGCATCGAATTTTTCTTCCGTTGCTTTTTGCATCGCCTTTGTCGCAATTTCCACCGGAGAAACGGAAGTACCCATAGAGAAAAATTCCACATCTAGTTGTCTTGCTATCGTTTGCAATTGATCGATTGCCGCAGGACGATAAACATCCCCTGCAACCAAAAGAACACGTTTTGCCAATTTTCTTTTCATTAACCGAGCTAATTTCCCGGCAGTCGTAGTTTTTCCAGATCCTTGTAATCCTACCATCATAATAAAGGTAGGACGATGTGCGACAAAGGTCAATTCACACTGATCGGCACCTAAAAGCGTTACAATTTCATCGTGAACAATTTTCACGAACATTTGTCCCGGTGAAACTTTTTTCAACACTTCTTGGCCGATTGCTTCATCTCTTACTTTCGTGGTAAATTCCTTAACCACTTTAAAATTGACATCTGCTTCAAGCAAAGCGGTACGAATTTCCCGTAACATTTCGTCCATATTGGCTTCTGTCAATCTTGCTTGTCCTCTTAATTTTCGAAAAATCGAGGACATTCTGTCCGAAAGTGATTCAAATGCCATGGCTAGTCTCCTTTCAATTCTTTATACGCGATTTCATCTAAATGTTTTTCTAAGAAAAGTTTTTCAATATGTTGTGCTTTTTTTTCTTCCTTTTCCAATAATTTCATTTTCTTTTCATACTCTTCTAAAAATAATTCCGCTTTATGCAAGGCATCATGTACCGCATTTTTTGAAATATGTTCATTCTCGGCTATTTCATTCAAACTGAGATTTTCTTCATAATACCATTCGATTACCTTCTTTTGTCTTTCACTCAATAATGAGCCATAAAGATCATAAAGAGAATTAATGCGAAGAACTTTTGCTACCGGATCTTTCATATTTATATTAAAAACCAATAAAGAAGCGAAAAAAGCATAAAAATCACAAAATAAATTGCAATAGAACGATGAAAGTAAGGATCTTTAATAGCTTCCGATTTATATCCGCGATAATTCAAAAATGAAAAAAGAATGGCTAAAACTAGATTAATCAAAGTGTCGGAAATATAAATATTCAATCCCATCATGGAAAAAACATAAGATAAAAAATACTGTAGTACCAAAATAAATATGAAAAGAATGAAAAAAGTCATGCTTCTTCCTCCTTACCTATGCAAAGACCATACAAATATTGATCCAAATCAAATTCCTCTAAATCTTCCATTTTTTCGCCTAAACCGATAAACCGAACAGGTATTCCCAATTCATCACGGATGGAAAGCAAAATTCCTCCTTTGCTTGTTCCGTCCATTTTCGTAATAATTACACCGGTTAAAGAAGTACATTCTTTAAAAGCTTTGGCTTGAAGAACTCCGTTTTGACCGGTCGTAGCATCGAGAATTAAAAAAATTTCATGTGGTGCGTTTTCGATTTCTTTGGTAATGACACGTTTCATTTTTGCAAGTTCATTCATTAAATTTATTTTATTCTGAAGTCTTCCCGCCGTATCACAAATAATCAAATCACATTGTGTTTTCTTTCCTTCCACCATTCCGTCATAAATAACAGACGCGGGATCTTGATTTTCTTTTCCCTTTACAATAGCACAATGCAAGCGTTCTGCCCAAATCGTCAATTGTTCTGTTGCTCCGGCACGAAAAGTATCCCCGGCGACGAGAAGTACCTTTTTTCCTTGCTTTATATAACGATAGGCCAGTTTTGCAATCGTCGTCGTTTTTCCCACTCCGTTTACACCAACCACCAAAAGAACCGTCGGTCCGCTTTCCGCAAAATGAATTTCTGTTTGGATATCATCGCCTTGCGAAGCATAACTTACAAACATTTTATCAACTAAAATTTCATTGATATTCGTGGGATTATCTTCTTTTCGCAACATTGCTTCTTTTTTGGTTGCATCCAAAATTTCATCGCTTAATCGCACTCCGACATCCGCTTCAATTAAAATTTCTTCCAATTCATCAAAATAACTATCGTCAACTTTATTATAACGCGCAGTCAATGCCTTTAACCGATCGGAAAAATTTCTTTTCGATTTATCTAATCCCGCAATATATTTTTCTTTTTGGCTCACGGACTTGCCAAACATTTTTTCTTTCAAATATTTGAATAATCCCATTATTTCACCTTCTTTTTCAATGCATCATGTGCTGCATCCTGTTCGGCTCTTTTTTTGGAAGTACCCTGACCTCTGCCCAAAACCATATCTTCATAAAGAACTTGAACGTAAAACATCTTATTTTGAGGAGTTCCGGTTTCTTTTACTACTTGATATTCAATATTTCCACGACGATCCGTCTGCACATATTCCTGTAATTTTGATTTATAATCGGTTACCGAATCCAAATCCATATTTTTGATATCTTCCATCATTATATTCTGAAGGATGCTCACCACAGCATCAAATCCGAAATCAAGGTAACAAGCACCGATAAAAGCCTCAAAAACATCTTCTAAAATTTTATCCGAATTTCTTCCATTGCATAATTCTTCACCCTTACCTAAACGAAGGGCTTCCCCAAAATGCAATTTTTTGGCATAACCGGCAAGAGAACTGCCACAGACAATAGAAGCACGAAGTTTTGTCATGATCCCCTGATCTAAAGATGGATATTCTTTATAAATGAATATAGCTACGACAAAATCCAAAACCGCATCTCCCACAAATTCAATGCGTTCATAATCTTTGCAGTCCGGATGTTCGTGCACATAAGACGAGTGCGTGAAAGCTTCTTCAAATAACTTTGGAGTTTTCGCAACTTTTCCGAATTGATTTAAAATGGATTCATAACCTTTCATTCTCTTTACCATCCTCGGATTGATTCTTCAATGCATTCACGGCTTCTTTGATTTTATCGACAATTTTTTCTTTACTCATACGATATGCCACTTTTAAAGCACAATAAAAGGAATAAGCATCCGAAGATCCATGGGCTTTTACCGCCACTCCGTTAATTCCCAAAAGCATTGCACCACCAAAGGATTTATAATCCATCTTTTCCTTCATTTTATCAAATCCGGTATGTGCAAAAAGATATCCGATTTTCGATATCGTATTGCGGCGAAACGCTTCTTTGATTAATTCCGACATGATGACAGCCATACCTTCGGATGTTTTCAAAAAGATATTCCCGGCATAGCCTCCCGTTACAATAACATCGGCTTCTCCCCGTAAAGCATCTCTTCCTTCAATATTTCCTTGAAAACCTTCTAATCCGCTTTCTTTAATCAATTGATGTGCTTCTTTTATTTCAGGAGATCCTTTCTTTTCTTCCACACCATTGGAAAGCAAATAAATTTTTGGTTTTTCTACACCCATAACCAATTTTGAATACAGAGCTCCCATTTGAGCAAATTGAAAAATTTGATATGCCGTATTTTCATTGTTGGCTCCAATATCCAAAACCGTTACTTGTTTTCCGATTTTCGAAGGAAAAGGAGAAACCAAAGCAGCTCGTTCAATACCTTCAATCATTTTCATCTTAATGGTTGCCAAAGAAATAAAACCTCCGGTTGATCCCGCGGAAACGACAGCATCATAATGATTGGAAACGGCAGTATCTACGGCGATATTCATTGAAGAAGATTTCATTCTCATCGCATCCAATGCTCCGGCTTCCATAGGTAAAATGTCCGTGGCATTGACTTTTTTTATTCTTTCTTCGCTATCAAATTCCTTTAATTCTTCTGTATTTCCCACAAGAACCAAATGAGCATCATCAAAAGATTTATCTTGTAAAAAGCGTTTTACCCCTTCTTTTAAAGGTTCCATACCTTTATCTGCGCCCATCATATCGACAACAATTGTAAGCATATCCAATCTCCTTCAATATTTCTAAAAAATATTATACCATTATAAAAAAGCAATATGAAGAAAAAATCCGCTTTCCTTCGATAGATTTTCAAAATGTTTTTCTATATTCCGAAAATGAAAATTGCTTTTTTATGGTTCAATTAAAAGAACTTTTTCATCTTTTGCCATGCGTTCTTTAATTTTCAAAAAATATCGATGAAATTCTTCTTGATCGAGATGTTGCAATATAAAATCAGCATCTTCACGTGCATAAGTAAACATTTTAAAATCATCGATAATATTTACACTATGAAAAGTGGCAAACCCGGATTGTCTTTGCCCGAAGAAATCTCCGCCTCCACGTAATTTCAAATCTTCCAAAGCAAGCATAGCACCATCATGAATTTTCTCTAAACATTTTAATCGTTCGGTTTCTTCTTCATCAACAAGAAGACAAAGTGCATGTTGTCCGTCTCTTCCGACTCTGCCTCTTAATTGATGTAACGAAGCAAGTCCGAAATAAGAAGCTCCGTAAACAATCATAACTTCTGCGGACAAAACATTGATTCCCAATTCAATTACTGTCGTGGAAATCAATATTTTTTTCTTTTTTTCCTGGAATAAGGATAAAATTTTCTCTTTTTCTTTTGTCTTCATTTTCCCTGTCAAAGCCATCGTTTCTTCTTTATAAAAACTTTGAAAAAAGGCATAAAGTTTTTCTACGGAATATGGTGTTTTTTCGTCATCAATTTTCGGAGCGACAATGAATACTTGTCGATTATGATCCAAAGCTTCTTGAATACTTTGAAAAATCAAAACGTTTTTCGGATCGACAACATGTGTTTCCACTTCTTCTTTTTTGACGGGAAATTGTTCCAAAGTGGATACATCGAGATCTCCATATAAAGCAATCGATAAAGTACGCGGTATCGGTGTCGCGGTCATTAATAATAAATCCGAAAGTTCCCCTTTTGAGACAAATTGACTGCGTTGATTTACTCCAAATCGATGCTGTTCATCGATAATACATAATCCGAGATTCGGATAAAAAACATCTTCCTGAAATAAAGCATGTGTACCGATTAAGATATCAATTTCTCCTTGAGCCAAACGATCTTTTATTTCCTTTTTTTCTTTTGGAGTCAATGATCCGATTAATAATTCGACTCGAATCGGATAAGATTTGAAAACTTCACAGATATCTTCATATTGTTGTCGTGCCAATGTATCCGTAGGAACCATGAAAGCACCGATTTGATGTCTTAAATAATTTCCATAAAGACAAGTAAAAGCCACGATGGTTTTTCCTGTTCCCACATCACCTTGCAAAAGACGATACATTAAAGAATCTTTATTCATATCCAATATAATTTCACGAATGGCTTGAATTTGATCTTTTGTTAATTTATAAGGTAATTTTTGAATAAAATCATTGATTTTTTTCAAATCTTCGATTTTCTTCCTTCCCTCTACTCTTTTGCAGTTTTCCTTACGAATAACAGCGTTTCTTAAACAAAATTCCAAACATTCATCGTATTTTAATGTTCTCATCCCATCTTTTATATCTTTTTCTTCCTGGGGAAAATGTACCTTTTTCAAAGCTTCGATACGAGAATAAAGGTGATATTTTTTACGAAAAAAAGAAGGCACATCATAAGTATAAAAAGGAGCAATTTCCTTCAACGTTTTTTCCATTAAATGCAAAAAAGAAGTCGAAGAAATATCTTGAGATAAATGATACACCGGTTTTAATCGTTTGGAATCACTGATTTCTCCTTTATAAATGGAAAGAACATGGATTTCTTTTCTATTTTCATTCCAAACTCCCTGCAAGGTATAGGTATCTTTTAAATTCAACGTATGCTGATAAAAGGAACGATTAAAAATAACGCCATGATAAAATTTCTGCGATTTCAAAGAAACAAAATAAAATTGAATAATATCTATTTTCTTACTATGAATAAGTGTCGGATTGGAAACAAGACGAATAAGTAACGTTACTTTTTGTTTATCCTGAAATTCTTGTTCTTCACTATACGAATAATCTTCATAGCGAAATGGCAATGTTTCGATTAAATCAAAAGAATCACGGATTTCCATCCGTGATAAAGCATTAAGCATCTTCGCACTTGACGTGAGAAGTTTCATATTCTATTCCACACCGATAATGAAAGAATAAACCGGTTGATTTCCCATTTTGATATCTAAATCAATATCTCCGTATTTCTCTTCGATTTTTTCTCTTAAACGAGAAATTTCTTCTTCCGATACTCCTTCGCCGATCAGAATGGTAATAATACTCGACATTTCATCAATCATACTTTGTAAGGTTTCAAAAGCGGAATCTACTTTATCTTTATTGCAACAGATAATCGATTTTCCCGATAAACCGATGAATTCATCTTTTTTTACTTCCACACCATCGATCGCGGTATCTTTGATAGCAAAAGTCACTTGTCCGGTTTTCACACTGGATAAAGCCGCTGCCATTTCTTGTTCATTTTCTTCAAAACTCATTTCAGGATTGAACATAATTGCAGCCGTCAAACCCTGAGGAATCGTTTTGGAAGGAATTACTTTGGCTCTTATACCGTCTTTAACGACTTCACAAGCTTGCGATGCTGCCATAATAATATTTGAATTATTCGGCAAAATAAAGATATTTTTCGCATGACATGCTTCAATGGCCGCTACAAAATCTTCCGTCGAAGGATTCATGGTTTGACCACCGGAAACCAATTGGTCCACATGGTATTCTTTAAACAAATCTTCGACACCTTTTCCGATAGCAACGGCAATAAGGGCAAATTCTTTCCAAGGTTTTTCTTCCTTTTTCTCTTCAAAAATCGTCGTATGAGATTCATTCAGATTCTCTACTTTCAACTTCATAAAGTCACCATATTGTTGTGCGTAAGAAAGAATATTTCCCGGATTTCCCGAATGAATATGTACTTGAATCAAATCTTTATTTATCGTCAATTGAATTTCTTCACCATGACTTTGCAAAATACTCAAAAATCTTTTTTCCACAAAAACTTTTTTATTGGAAACTGCAGGATTTTCAGGAACTTTCAGATAAAATTCAATACAATATTTGACTTCTTTTCCTTCTGCTTTCGCTTCCTGAATTTTTGCTCGATTGGAATCGGTAACTTGAGCCATGGATTTTTCCACGACATTGCCCAAAATTGCTTTCTGAAAACCCTCTAAAATTTTCACAAGACCCGTACCACCGGAATCCACCACACCGACTTCTTTTAAAACCGGAAGTAATTCCGGTGTTCTATTTAAAGATTCACGTGCTTCTTTCAATAAAACCTCAAATGCTTCCTCAATACTCATTTCACTTGTCGCAGCATTGAATAAAGCATCACTTGCTTCACGAATAACCGTCAAAATCGTACCTTCCACCGGTCGCATAACCGCTTTATAGGCAACTTCTTTTCCCATGACAAAAGCATCCGCTAAATCCATGGCATCCATTTCTACTTTTCCATCCAAAGATTTTGCAAAACCACGAAAAATCTGTGACAAAATAACACCCGAATTTCCTCTTGCACCCATAAGCAAACCTCTGGAAAAAGATTTTGCTATATCATAAACATTGGTATCATTACGATTTGCCACTTCTTTAGCACCGGACGAAATCGTTAAATTCATATTTGTTCCCGTATCACCGTCTGGAACAGGGAAAACATTTAAAGCATCAACCTCTGGATAACAATTGAATAAATTATTTGTTCCAGAAATGATCATTTGTTTCAACATCAGACCATTAATTTTTCTCATTTAAGCTTACACACTCCTTACATTTTAAAGAGTTCGAACACTCTGCACATAAACATTAATTGCACTAAACGGAAGATGACATTGTCTTTCCAAGTCAAATTTGACCTTTTTTTGCACTTCGAAAACGACTTCGGTAATACGCACACCAAAGCCAACGATAATATATAAATCAATTTCATAAGAGTCGCGTTTTTGACGAACGACAGCTCCGCTTGTTTTTCCTTTTTTCAGCATATCTTTAAAAGAATCACTCGAAGAAAGATCGACAACACCATAACATTGCATTGCCGCTGTTTCCGCTATTTTTGCAATATCCGCCAGAGTAAATCCACTTGCTTTTTTTTCTTGCTTTTTTTCAGCCATGTGGTTTTCTCCTTTCATCGTTTTCCTCCATTGAATTCATTCTATTTTTTTATTTCAATGGATTAACCTTATTTTAATAACATACCCCCTTTTTTTCAAGAAAAAGGGATAAAGAAATAAGATAAATGCAATCGAACAAACAATTTCGTTCTTTTTGTCTATAAAAAAAGGAGCCTGGCAACTTGCTATTCTTGCCTTGGGCTACCTTCACCGCAACGATGCTTAACTTCTGTGTTCGG
>CANRDP010000021.1 GCA_947629415.1 uncultured Bacilli bacterium | reverse complement strand
ATTGTAATTTTACTTCTGTTTGCAACATTTTCTTTTCGTTTCTCTCTTTGTTTGTTGCACTTGCTTTTATAATTAACCTAATTTTATAGGCATAATGAAAAACTATTGACTATTGATAAAAAAATCTTTATCATATTTTCGCAAGTGGATTTGCCTCCTTAGTTAATCGGTATAACGGATCCATGGTAAGGATCTATGGCTAGTTCGACTCTGGCAGGAGGCACCATTTTTAATTTTTCATGGTTTTTTTATATTTTTTTTAAAGATTTAATGATTTTTGATAAAAAATTTTTTTATCAAAAAATTTAAAAGGAATTATCAAAATTCCTTTTTTTATCTTTTTTCATAATGAACCTAGCCTGACATCCATCCTTTTCACCACCTCCTTATCAGGTGTTTCATTAAGATGAAACAAAAATAAATTTTAGGAGGTGAAAAGAATGAAGATCAATAAAAAAATGAAAAGAGTGCTAGAACTCATACTTCTAACACTCCAAGTAATAAAAGCTATTATAGAAATAATAGCAACCTTATTATAAAGAAAAAATTGAACAAAATTCAATATTTCTTTTAAAAATAATTAATTCTAACATTCTTTTCATTTTTTTACCTCTCCCTCCCTCACTCCTTCCTCAAGCCTATAGTCTTGACTCCCTAGTTTCATTATTAAAAATAAGGCTCTATTTCTTTTTCAAAGCCTTATTCATTAAATCTACCATTTTATTTTTTTCTTCATTAAATGCATGCGCATATATTTGTTTTGCCACACTTGGTGAATGTCCCAATATCTGTCCCATTATATATTCATCTCCTCCAACTTGCCGGATGAATGATGCTATCGTATGTCTCCCTTTATGAGGATAGAAATATTTCTTATTATTTTCTTCTGCAACATCTTGAATCCATCTTCTAATGGATTGTGGTGAGACAACTTTTTTTGTCTTTGGATGGATAAATATAAAATTTTCCTTCCCGGGAAATAAAGTTATTTTTTTCCACTTATCCATCATTTCTATCAGAAAATCTAATAATCTATAAGATCGATAAGATAATTTACTTTTTAATTCCTTCAACCTTCCACGATACAGCTGATCATGGATCGTTACATATCCATCTTTATAACAATTCCATTTTAATCCTCGCATTTCAGAGATGCGAGTACAACCAAAAATACAAAAAGAAACACAAAGTTTCTGAAAGAAATGATATGGAGTATCCTCGACCATCTTTTCTATCATATCTAAAGCTTCCAAAGGACGATAAAAATTATCATCCAAATTTAAAAAATTCAAATTTATATTTGAATCGAACTTTGGAAGTCGATAAGGATAAACACAATGATAACCATAGGCACTTTCCAAAAAATCAAAAATTCGAATAAGCAGATTTAAAACACGTTGTTTATCTTTTAAAGAAGATTCTTTCAAATGATTATAAAAAGGTTTAAAATCTTTTTCTTTTAACTTTGTTACTAACTTATCAGAAAAAAAAGGAATGATATATAAATTGATTTCTTGTTTAATTCTATCATGTGTTGATTCAGATCCATAGGAAAAACGATATTCCTTAAACTTTTTTAAAAGATTATAAAAAGTTAATTTAAAATACTCCAAATTTTTATTCAAAAGTTTTGAAACTGCCAAATATGCACCTTTGGCAGTTTTAAAACCTCTCTTACAATGTCCATTATAAATATAATAAAAAGACTCTCCATCCTTCTTATCATAAGAATAAACGTATTTATATTTTGTTTTTCCCATATTAATCACCAAAATTCCGACGTCGGAATTTAACGAATCCAAACACCGGTTGCAGATGCAATTACTGATTTATTGTAATCTGTCGCCGGATACAACTTTGGATACGGACTATTATTAAGATTCACAACAATCGTTCTCTTATCTTTTGACAAACGAATATTATGAATTCCTGCGCTTAAAGCAGTCTTAAATTGAATATATCTATTATAAGTTGCCATTTTTTACAAATTCCTCCCCAAAAATTTGAATCAAGGATTGTTCCATCAAAGTGTATTGAATTTCAATCCTTTTCTTTTCATCTGGAACATTATCTTTACAATCTAATGAATAATAGTGAAAAGCGATTTTCCTTAAAAATTCAACTAATTCCATCGTTTCAAAATAATATCCCAGATAATAATATCCTTGATAATAAAGATCATCCTTAAAATTCATTTCACTCAAATTTTGAATCTCCAACAATCCATTTTCTAAATTCGTAACATAGTCAATTATCGGCACAAAAGAATTACTTCGAAGATTTTCAAAATCAAACGTTGAAAAAAATTTACACATGCAACGATATCGTCCTTCGTAAATACCCGCATAAGCCCAATGTCTTTTCTTTTTATTGTCTTTAAAATATTCCAAATATTTACTTTTCAAAAAATCAAAAATTGTTAATAAGCTTACATAGCTAAAGTCTGTTCTACAAAACTTATAAGATGGAAGTAAATCATTTTCATAACCATCATAAGCTTTATAAAAATTAAAATAATCACGATTTGCTAACATCTGAATCCTTTTTCTTGTCAAAACCAAAATAACTATCAACAATTTTTTTATCCAAATATTTTTGTAAAGAACCAATAAAACCATACATATAAAAATCTGAAAATTTAACTTGATGATTATTCATTTTAATAACTAACTGTGAAAAAGATTCTGCAACAGTTGGATAAGGACGATAATAATCATTAACAAGCGAAAAAGTTAAGCAATTCTTATCATCAAAACTAAATCGAACTTCATCTAATTTAATTCGCAAAAAACCCATTACTTTTTCTACTGAACATTTAATGGAAAAGCAATGATCGTTTTCTTTCCATTTCGGAAAAAATTTAAAAAATTCAAGAACATTTTCCATCAATAAATTGCGAAAAATATTACGATTTTTAAATTCAACAGATAAGTTACTACCAATAAATACCGGATTTTCATAAATAGAACATTTATTTTGATACTCCTTTTCTAAATTTTCCGCCTCTACCGCCTTTTCATTCTTTTCAGCCTTTTTTTCCAATTTTCGCTTAGAATATTCATCATAATCAGCCAACATTAAATCAATCATCTCATTGCAATCCGTTGTTCCATGATTACCAATCCACCATGCACTATTAGAGCTTGAATAATAAACACTATTACCTTCGTCAGAATGATAACATTGACATTTAAACCCGAGATCTTTGTTAAAAATAACATTAAAAGTTGCATAACCATCTTCATCAAATTCAGAATTTAATTTCCATGGAATTTTTTTATCTCTTTTTGATATCTTTTCATCAATTACTTTTAAAAGATTGTTTTTAACGCTATCATTAAAATCTTTAATTTCGTCCGATATTTTAGATCGTGCTTTCTGAATCCGAATCTCTTTAATTGACATTGATGGCTTGATTTCATCGACGTCGATTTTTTTAACCGGTAACAATTCGACTAACTGAGAAAAAGAAAACTCAGAATACTTATCATCTAGCACAGTTAAATAATTATTATTGTCATCACGTTTTGCAAAGCGCAAAGCAACATTAATGACATTATTAACAAGTGTTTTTGAAAAATTAAATTCGGTATTTGCATATTCATCCAACGATGCATATCCGGCAATTTCATAATATTTTTCCTCACGCATTCGTAGCAAAAGTACACCGATCTTCAAATAATTTTCCATAACATTACTAACACATTTTGTAATTTCATTGGTTACTCTTTCATAACCTTTTACTGCCATATAATTTTCATTAAAATTAGTAAAATTGTTCATTTGTTCCATTTCAATACCCCCTTTAATTTAACTTAATAATTTCACCTTCAGGAGTTATCATTCGATCCTGAAGATCTTCAATGTCATTTTCGACATGACGGATAAGATTATTGATTTCTGAATTTGTAATTTTCGCAAAACCGTGAGAAAGTCTCCAAGCATCGACCATCTTTATCATTTCTTTATCTCGATTTTTTAATCCCTCTAATAAGGTTTCAAGATGAAATAATTCACCACTGGCAGGGTTAGATAGATAAAAAACTGCTAGCATTTTCGCCATGGATCTTTCATACCAATGAGATTTTTTAGTTACCATGGACTCTTTTAAGTATTGATTCTGAATCTTAGCTTTCTCCACATTACCTAACATTTCATCCCATGGAGACCATTCTTTCCAATGCTTTCTGGCAGTCGAAGGAACTTTTTCTCCTAATTCAAAATGACACTTTTCCGGTCGTTCTTTTAAATCGATATATTTCCTTAACAATCCCGCAGCAAAAGTAGGTAGATTATTCCAATTATTTAAAATCTCAAGTAACATATTATGCGCAACGTCATTCCGACATCGGAATTCAAATCTCAGCCAAGAAGAACAATATACATCTACTTCATAAGATTCTCTTTCTACCTTTTTATCGTAGATATTAATGTAAAAATTAGAGTCTCTGGATCCTAAATAAAATTGATTCTTTTTATACGATTCCGTATTAAAAATAAATCGTGTTTCATTTTCAATCGAACGAAAGGGAGACATAAACTCCCAATTTTGGATCTTTTTTCTGATATCATCTAAAGTAACTTCAGAATTAAAAATATCAATAGCAAAATCTAGCTTCGTACATCGACAATTATTTAAACTTAAAAACTCAAATAAGCTAAACCATGCTTTTTTATAATCATCCTTCCAACGTCTCTCAAAGTCTCTACAGCATCCTCCAGATAATTCAAATCCGGCCGTCTGATAACCGGCGGAATTAACATGATTCGTTCGTTTTTTTAAATTTTTTGATTCATAATCTCCGTAATAGAACAATGTTCTAGATTTTTTAAAAGTATCAAACGGAACTAACCATTCGCAACTGTAAGAATAACCATAATACCCATAAGTTTTTTCGCCATCGTCCATCTTCAAATGAAGTAATTGCAATAATTTATCCAATCTATCTTGATCTGCTAAATTCAAATCACCTAAGTCGGATAAAAATGTTTTTAAAGGAAAAGTAAAAGAAAGATAATCAAAACAGACGTTCGATGTTAGACTATTAGTCAATTCTAGGGGGGTATTACCACACCCCCCTAGCGACATTACGTCGCGATTTTGACCAATTTTTGATTCATTAACACTCATAATTCATCCTCCAAATCGTCTGCGTAAATTTCTACATTTTTTTTCTTCCCATTACTGCTATTCACTTTTTGCAATAACATCTTCGATTTTATTTCTTTCTCCAATTCTGTAAGAGTTGCTTTTGCCACCTCTAAATCAAAATCAGATATATTAGAAATCGATTTTAGATAATCATCCACATAACTAAACTCTGTACTTTGATACACTCCGAAAACCCATGTTAAAGGGAAATAACAATCGAATTCATCTGCGAAACCAACGCATTTATCGATCTTTTTTCCGATATCCTCTTCTTTCGTGTATAAAAGCACATGATAATTAACGTAACTTGAAGCAAATATCTTTTTTCGTTTTTGAAAAACTTTTAACTTCTTTTCTTTATATTTATTAAATCTAGAACGATAAGAAGGATCCTTCTTTCGCCTGAACCAGGCATGGACACGTTCGTAAAAATCTAATCTTCTTTCTTTAAAAGCAAATTTTTTATCTTTTGCTTTTAAGAATCCTTCTATTTTTAATCCTTTAATATGAAGGTAAACATTCGAAATTTCACGAATAAATAAAGCAATCCGGGATGTATTTTGCGAGGCACTATGGAAAACACTTGTTTCATCTGTTAAGTGTCTCCAGAGTCTCAAAGCTTCATCTTTACCAAAATCATCACTTTTCACTTTATTATTTAAATTCGTGTATTTCGAAGTCGCCGTTTCATCTTCAAAATAAAAACAATATCGAAGTAAATTATATTTTTTCTGAATGTCAGGATCTTTAATATCCAGATCATTAGAATTGAAGTTATAAGACCAATTATTCGTCACACGATTGTATACACGAATATTGGATGCTACATATCGATTTCGCAGCAAAGCACAAGAAGCTTCACAATAAATTCGCAATATTGCTTTTCGCTCATATGTCGTAACATAATCGCTATAATAACCATCAAAACAATTTTTTATATTTTCATCTTCCATCAAACGATCAAAAACATTCAAAGCATCTCCGGTTTCTTCATAATAATTAACAATTAGATTATTTATAAAAACATAATCCGCTTCCGGAATCACCTTCATAGCCCATTCAATCTTTGACTGTGCCATCGATTGAAAATAAAGGGCATAATAATGTGAACAACCACACTCAAAAGATGATTTCCCGGCGCCGACTTCGCCATCCACAGAAGCTATATAATGAAAAGAATGCGTAATCCAATCATAAGTGGTTTCACACATGTGAACACAATCAAGACGATTGTTATAATCACGGATTCTCCTTATTAAACTCAAAATCATATTGTTGTTCCTTCCTAATTCCGACGTCGGAATTAAATTAAAATTTCATTTAAATCTACATTAATGTAGAACATGGATCGCCTGGTAACAAAGTATCGAACATAACAAAGCTTTATAAATTGGCAAATTTTCATTAAAATAAAAAAAGGGAAGAATAAGATTTTTAATAGAATTTTCAAAAGCTTTTTCAAATTGTTTGATAATCGAATTAACAAATCGAAAACATCTAACGTATCTCGCAAAGTACTAATTACCAATTTAAAAATCAAAAAACCTAGAATAATCAAAAATAAATAATAAAACTGATTGATAATTTCCTTAATTTGATCAAAAAACTCTACCATTAACCTCACTTCCCTTTTTTATCATTTAAAATAACCGCTACGCTTTAAAAACTTATTCCAATCCTTTTCGTATTTCGAATAATTTTTAATCCTTATTTTGCCATTACGAGCTACTACATCACCAAATCGCCCGGCTTTGCGAGCAATCCAACGACGCTTAACATATTTTTTATAATCATCGAAAGAATCGCCTAAAGTTGGATAATCGAACATACACTCAAATTGACTCTCTTCCGGGAATTCATCACCATATCCCGATGCTGTCGCAAAGTCCTGCATTTCCCTGGAATACTCTCTCAATTCTTTTCGTCGATTAATATTATGAATTTCGCGATCCGCCATCTTATCGAAATAGACAGACTTTTCAAAAGGACTGAATTCACGTTTGTTTTTTTTCTTCATAATCATAATTTTTTTTAAATCATAGAATGATCTTTCATCAATTGTTTATCAGAAATTTTTCTATTTTTATTCAAAGTTGCACGATAACCATTAATAGAACCATGATAAACAGCAGAATCAAAACCAGTTAACCGACCACCATTTTTTTTCTTAACATAATTCATTTGATCAATATAAAATTTTAAATTATGCCTAGCATTTGGATCCGAAAAATGATATGCAAAGTTTTTTGAATAACATCTTTGAAGATCAGAGATATGTGAATCATTCATTCTTTTCTTGTGATAAGCATATTTTTCGTCAGGTGTAAATTTTCTTGTTTTTTTCTTTTTCATAAAATATCCTTTCTAACTTTTCTTTAATTTTCAGTAAAGAAAAGATTAAGAAACTGTTTTTTAAACCTTAAATTGTCAAAATTTAAACTTTTTATTGACAGCATTAAGGGATGGTGATAAATTCAATAGTGGCTCCAATGGCGCATGATTGACCGGATGTCCGAGGAAAGCAAAGACCTTTCACGATTACTTGGGAGAGTAATAAGAACCAGGTTTACCTGGTTTTTTTAATAGTCTTTTACCTTAAATGACTTCCCAATACGAATATTATTTTCAGCAGTTTTTAAAGTGTCTTTATCATTACGTAAACCAGAAAAAATAAAATGCATAGCCCTATTTCTATCAAATGGATTTATAGTTGATGAAGTTTCAATCAAATCCTTATCTGTATAAGGTCCACCGTTTTTCTTTTTGATATAAACTTGTTGATCAAGATAAGATTTTTTTTGCAAAATAGGAACTTGAAAACGTCGCAAAATCATTCTTTTATCTGAAGCTTCTGAAGTAATTCTATTTACCATTTTTTCACCTTTTTCATTAACTCCAGAAATCATTACTCGACGTAAACTTTTATTTTTACCTTTAAAATTTTCATCCTCAGTAAGAGCAATTAAGCCAACACCAGATTTAAGCATTTGAATTTTCTTTTCAGCAAAGAAAATTTGCTTATGCGATAAATTCTTTTTATTTTTTAAACGATTTTCATAATAGTGAAGCTTTTCTTCACGACTATAGTCAACCATTACTGGTTTACTAGTATCTAACTTTCCATCTTTAAATTTAAAATGATCAATAACTTTCTTTTTCATAAACATTTTCTATTTTTCTCTCTTCTTTCAATTTTTCTTTTAAACAATTTTTCAAAATTTGCATAACTCATTCCAAAAATAATCACTTCATTCGCTGTTCTTTTATTTTTATTACGAATACCACGTGGAACTTCGATTTCGTCGATAATATAAACGATTTGCTTTTCATCATCCAGAACACACCTCTTCATTTTCTACCTACTTTTTTCGAATGCTTTTCGCTTTCTTTGATGGAGTAAAGAGCTTTTTAAAAAAAGCTCCTACAGATTTAAAAAAAATAATAATTTTTCCCGGAAGCGAAATCAAAAAATTAATAACTGTTACCATTCCGTTCCAAATCGTAATGAAAAAATCCGCCATAATTACCTCCTTCCTTTCTTTTTCTCGATTCCGATCTTTTTCGCTCTCTTTGTCGGTAATTTCAATATTGCTTTAATCAATCCAAAAATTGCTTTAAGCAAATAAATTAAAATTAAAGTCAAAGGTATTCCCATGATAGCCGCGACTAAGATTAAAAGAATGAATAAAAAAGAACCATTATCGAAAGAAACTTCGACATCCGTTGATCCATCGACTACTCCAGATGAACTAATTGGAGTTGTAATTACACTCACATCATAAGGATTATCAAATACATCCCGGAATTTCATTCGTATTATTTGAGCACGATCAATATATTTCGTGTTGTAAGCTCGAGCGAAGGGAATTTTATATTGATTAAAATCACTACTATTTTCCCAATTCATATTCGAATTAAACCATTTCAAATAAGCTAAAACATCTTCATAATACTCTTTATCTGTTATTAATTCTTTTGCTCGTGAAGGAATCCAGCTTATGCTACTTTTCACAAAATCATAAGAATAATCCGCGAACTCGATTATATATTCACTCCCGGAAAAATAACTCTTTAACTTACTTCCAAGTTCTTCAGAACAAATATCATCAATCTCGCTAAATTTCATTATTCGATTCCAGTTTACTTCTTCTTTTTTAAAAAATAAAAACGAAGAACCCGGGACCATTTTTCTCTCTGGCTCAATAACTTTTTTTGAAATAAATTTCTCATTATTAATCAATGTATTGAACCTACCATTTTTTCCACCGGAAAACATCGAATAACGATTTTGACGATTCACTACTAATGGACTACCGGAATTTTCCCCGGTTGATACAATCGCATTCAAATCGTACTCATAATACGATGCTTCAATCTCATCTAATTTATCAATATCATATCGATCTTGATTGAAACCATAGAAAAATACATTTCGACCATTTAATGGATCCCAATCTGATCCACCAAACATATCTTCTTCAATGAAAAATTCATACATTAAAGTATCTTTTAATTCCAAATAATCCATCTGTTCCATTTCATATTTTTTCGTTCCATCACTCATTGTGTAATAAAGATAAGAATCACCAATTACATAACTTGAAGTTCCGGATCCATAAATTATTTGACGCAAATTATACAATCGATAATTTTCGTCCGGAATATCAAAATCGATCTTAAATTTTGTAAACATACCATCGTTCGATTTTGATAATGTCGTTAATTTTGCATCAAAATGTTCTTTTTCATTACTTTTCAAAATTTCCAAATTATTTGAACTTGTAAATTCAAAATCAATGGTTAAATAATTTACATTCAAATCCGGATTAAAAAAATAAAGAAGCAAATAATCATTACGCTCCGCCAACAATACTAAATCCGCTTGTTCTCCTTTTTTATAAGAGTTAATATCGATTCCTAAATGCAACAAATCTTCTTCACAAGATGAATGATCATTTGACTCTAGAAGAGTTGCTCCTGGGAGACTCGTTAAAAAAATTGAGAACAAAGATAACATTAAATTTGCTTTCATTTTTTCCTCCTTCCTATACGAAGGAAGAAGAAATCATAAAGATCTCTTCTTCCTAAAAAATTATTTACCTTCCACATGCCATTCATCATGACCCAATAAATTCACTACACTGTTCCAAATGTTGATCCAGAAGTTGCAGAAGTTATTCCAGACATTCACCCAGAAGTTACAGAATCCATCCCAGAAGGATTCATTCTCTGCAACAGCATCTTCTGAAGTATAAACTTCAATTTGACGTTCCAGATTAATTTCACGTCCGTCTTGATACCGCGCATTAATCTTCATATTGTAAACACCAGGAAGATTAATAATTTCATCTTGCACAGATTCAGAAGAAACAGAAGAATTAATTTCTACTTTTTCTTCGCCATCAAAAACATAATTCGATGTCAATGTTATACTCGAGTAATTTTTCGGTAATTCATCTTGATTAATTAAAACGTTAATAACATCCTTTTTGCTTAATTGGATCGTGTCTTGCACGTGGATAATTGTTTTTGGTGTGTACCAAACCGGTGCTATATCGTCTTTGACCATTATTGTTACTTTGAAGGTTCCTTTATTACCGGTTTTATCCGTCGCAGACAATGTTAAAGTGTATTCACCAACCTTCGATGCGTTCCCGGAATAGTTATCTTCTTCGATAGTTAATTTACAAGGTCCATCGATTTCATCATTGGCGGTGTATTGTTTTAAAATATCTTGTGCGGTTAAAACCACCGATGTACTTTTCGTTAAAGTAGAAGATCCGGTAATCACCGGCGCTACATCATCATAAACTTCAATCGCAACTTCTTTGGTCGTTACATTACTTGAAGAATCTTGTGATTTTAAAATTATTTTATACATTCCCGGATGCGAATAATTCGTACTATATGTATCCGAATTCACTGTTAATTCAACAGATTCATCATAATTATCCGTCGCTGTAAAATTAGCTAAAATTTCACTCAATTCTTTTTTCTGCGTATAGGAATATCGCAAAATATCCGGACCAACAATTGATGGTCCTTTTGAATCTTTAACTTCAATATTGACCCTTAAAGTCGATTGATTATTCGAATTATCATGAGCACTAAATTCAACATCATAAGATCCTAAATTATGCTCGTTTCCAGAATAATTATCCGATGTAACCGTGATCGTACTCGAAACATCGCCGTCTACTAAATCATAAGCGATTAATTTACTTTTGATATCATCAACCGTAATTGGATTATCCACGTCGGTAACGTAAGTAGTATTTGATCCGGAAATAAGTGGACCTTCTTTATCTTCAATTATCGAATAGAATGAATCCTGTGGTATTTCGTGCCCTTCATAGAGCATTACTGCGTCAATCTGACGCATTTTGATTTCACTACCACAATCATACCCGGACCCCGTTTCATCACCACAATTAATATCAACCATAGTAACATAACTAGACGGATCCATCTCTAAAAATCCATAATACCAATCACCGGATTTTTGAAAAATACAATCACTATAGGAACTATCTTCTTCATCCAATCCCGTAAAATCAAGACCAGCACCAAAAATCCAACCATTTGCATAAGGATCAAAATTTTTAATCTTACAAGCTATAGTAAAATATCTTTTCGAATCACCTGACACAATCAACGATTTTGTATCAGCCTTCCATATAGTTTTCTCACTATAATTACTTAAATCATTAAACCTAACATATTCAACATTAACCCATCCAGGTTGAGCCAAAAGATTTTCTTTAGTTCCAGGTATATAATAAAATGAATCTTGAGGAACTTCAAAACCCTCATAGACCATAATTTTATCAATTTTATCGCAATTAATTGCACTATTATAATGTGGATCACTATCCTCATTGCCATAGGTTACAACAATTTGATCAATATAATAATTTTTCCACAATGTCAAATAACAATAATACCAATCACCATATTTTGAAAAAGGCTCAGAATCATAAGTTGCATCTGAATCCTCCGAATCATTTACTTCAAATGCTGCACCAAAAGTGAATCCCATCTCTGGAGTAAAATCTCTAACTTTAACCGCAATCGTAAAATATCTATCCGAATTAACGGCTTCTAAAAAAGATCTTGATTTATCTTCATAAAGACATACTCGACTTTCAGTTCTAGCATCATTTCGGACTTCCCATGGATAAGAAGTTAAAAGATTCTCCTTCATACCTTTAAAGCCATTGGGACGCTCAATCTCTTTTCGCTCGTTTAAAATAAAATTATCAGAAGCTTTTGAATCTTCTGATTTTGTCGATGCCGATCCAGCGAAAATCGACATCAAACTGATAGTACTTAATAATAAAATTTTTTTAATTTTCATATTTATCCTTTCTTAAATTATTCGATGATGTCGATGTTTGAAGGGGGAAAGCCATCGACCAACTTTCCCCAGGATATTTATTTCATGGATTCTCACTCCATTGAAATCATTAAATTCTTAAATTCTATTCATCATAGAAATCATAACCACGCATGGCTAAAGATTGAATTTCGGTTTCTGAAATTGTATCGACCCTATAAAGAGGGAACCGGAAAGGTTTCAAACGAATCTTTTCTAATTCTTCTTTCGATCTCCTCGTCAAAACATTAATTTGATTTCTAATTTCCGGTTTTAAAAAGAAATGGAAATTCCGGATTTCTTCGTTAACAAAAAATTCCAAGACATAATAAGATCCATCATTACTACGAATATTGTTATTTTTAGAATAACCTTTCGTTAAACGACCCCATCCTTCTACCGTGAAGGAATCCTCGCCAATATTCGTACTATCACTAAATTCTTTTCCTAAAATAACTCTTAAATTATTGAAATCTGCTTCAGTAAAATCTCCCGTAAACGAAGAAGCAGTTAAATGGACAGTATTATGAAGGGTTAATGTTAAAGAATAAACAACAGCTCCAGATCGTCTTTCTTCCTTTTTGGCAATACCAATCATTTTTTTATAATATTTCGAGATGGTTTTATCAATATCATGATTTTCCATATCTCTAAAACGTGGAGCTAATTCTAGCTTTTCGTCCGGTAAATTAAATAGACCTACTAACTTTTCAGTCTTTGTTTCTTTTTTTTCAGTTATTGTTTCACTCATTTTTTAATATCCTTTCTTAATTGCCTTGACGGCAAAATGTAAATGGTAAGATCAAGAAGCAATAATTAGTCTTTTTTTTCATTATGACGGATGTAAATCATTCCTACTGAACTAAATCCTGAATCAAGAGAACCTTTTTCGTAGCATATTTATTTCTCCTTTCTTTATTCCTTTTAGGGGCTCCTATTTGGAACCCCAAGGGTGGAACAACAACCTTTAAAAACGGCAAATAATTACACAACCTTTCATTTGCCTTAACTGTCCTGGATCAATCAAGATCTAGAACAGTTAAGGAGAACGAACAAATCAGAAAAAAATAAGGATAAACACCTTAAAAAATCATTAAATTATCATATTTAAATTTTTTAATTAATTCTTTCATATTGTTGTTCCATTCATAATATAGTACATACACTATATCTATGAATAAAATAAAATAAAATTGCTATGTTTGTCAATAACTTTATAGTAAAAAAGCTATCTTTTTTTAAAGATAAAACAAAATATTATATAATTTACACAGAAATTAATTATGAATAATCTCAAAAAACTACGTGAAGAAAGAGAAATTAAGCAAATAGAAGTTGCTAA
This sequence comes from uncultured Bacilli bacterium, assembly GCA_947629415.1. Lineage (GTDB taxonomy): Bacteria > Bacillota_I > Bacilli_A > RFN20 > CAG-449 > CANRPC01. The sequence continues at coordinate 5,878 of CANRDP010000021.1, read as the reverse complement.
TTATTTAAAAATTAAACAAGCAACTTATTCTAGAATGGAAACAAATATAGAAACTGCAAGAGGAAACACCTTAAAAAAATTAGCAAAATTTTTTAATGTTTCCGTCGATTACTTAATAGGATTAATAGATGAACCAGAACCATTAAAAAGAATTGAAGATCAAAAAATATCATCTGAAAATATAATTTCGAAAGATGATATAACAAAATTAGAAACAATATATGAACAAATAGGAAATATCTTAAAAAAGAAAACACAAAAATGAAATTAAAAGAATTAAGGAAAAAGAAAAAAATAAGCCAAAAAGATCTAGCAGAATATCTACATATTACCCAAGTTCAAATATCAAAATATGAACTTGGGAAAAATGAACCAGATCTAGAAACAATAAAAAAATTATCAAAGTACTTCAATGTAACTATTGACTATCTTCTAAATGAAGAAGAAAAAGATACAATATTAATAACAAGAAAAGATTTTGAAACATTAAAAAAATCAACCGAGGAAATAACAAAATGACAAAAAAATGCGTAATTTGTGGGGAACCATCCGGAATGTATCCATTATGTAAAAAACACATGCAAATGAAAAATAATGGAGAAGTAATAAAAAACGAAAAAGGTCAATGGGTCATTAAACAAAAAGAAAATGATGAATCATCTGAAGTAGATATAACGAAAGAAAACACATGTATCATTTGTGGAAAAGAATCAAATGGTTATCATTTGTGCAAAGAATGTTATAAAAAATATAAAAATAAAAAAATTCTTATTAGCATAACAAATTCTACAAAATCTGAATTATTAGACGAAGAATATGAAGGAAACTATAGATGTGCAGATGGACATATAGTAAAAAGTATACAAGAAAGGGAAATAGATAATTATTTATTTAATAAAGGAATCAGACATGCATATGAAGCGTCATATTCAGTTGACGCAGAAGATGAAATTCATCCAGACTTCTTTTTGCCAAATTATATAAGAATTGGAACAGATGGGAAAGAAGAAGAACCAATTGATATATATATTGAACACTTTGGAATCAATGGGAACAAAGAATATGAAAAAAAGAAAGAATGGAAAAAACAAATATACGAAAAAAATAATAGTACAATAATTTGTACATATGCAGATGAAATAAAAAAAGACATATACGGAACCTTAGATCGAAAACTGAAATTTTTCGAAAAAAACAAAGTTAATTTTTATAAATAACATTGATAAAAATTGATAAAAATATTTTTATAATTAAAAATTATAAAAGAAAAAAATAACCAAAAGTTTTAACTTTTAAATATATTTTTCATCATAAGTTGAAAAATATATTTATGAATTTAATAAAAAAAGCTGGCAGGAGGCACCATTATGAAGCCTGTGCCGGTAAAAACGCTTAAATCTGGTACTTTTTTATGTCAGGACTTTTGATTTTTTATAAATTGTACGAATTTAAGGTAAAATCTTATTTATATCTTCAATCTTTGAAAGAAATTTAGTATTAAGAAGATCTGAAACGACGAGAACATCCCGAGGAAATTCTTGACAAATTTTTGAAAAAAACTTAGTCTTTTTATAGAGGCAATAATGAAATATTTTATTTTATCGGATATTCATGGGTCTGCATATTATTTTGAAAAAGCCATGGTTCAATATGATCTTCATCAGTGTGACCAATTAATTCTTTTGGGTGATTTGTTATATCATGGTCCAAGGAATCAGCTTCCTTATGGATATGATGTGAAAAAATTAGTACAAATTTTGAATGAAAGAAAAAAAGATATCTTGGCTATTAAAGGAAATTGTGACGCGGAAGTGGATGAAATGGTATTATCTTTTCCTTTAAAAAAGTCTGCGATTTTAAATTGGGATAATCGCAAAGTTTATATGACACATGGTCATCATTTGAATGAAGAGACATTGGATTTTTTACCTGAAAATTCTTTGGTCCTTTCCGGACATACACATGTTTCCGGATTTAAAAAAGAGCAGGGACTTTATTTTTTTAATCCGGGCAGTATTTCTCTTCCCAAAGAAAATACGGCGAATTCTTTTGCGATATATGAAGCAAATCATTTGTTTTTATACGATGTAACGGGAAAGATATTGAATTCTTTTCTTTTGCAATAGGAGGAAAGTTTATGTGGAAGCAAATACCGACAAAAAAATTAAACATTTTACTGAATCTCGAATATAAGGATTTTGCCAAAATAGAGGTGGAAAAAAGTCAAAAGGAAAGTGTTGTCTGTTTTACACTGAATCTATGGATTTCTTATGTTCTGGAAACTTCTTTGGACTTTTATAAAATGGAAGATTTAAGCAGGATTTTAACTTACATAAAAAAGGAAATCGAAGATTTGGATGAACGATTGGATTCCATGTCCCGAAAGGAACTGGATGCATGGAAAGATTTATTTGAACATAAAATAAATGAATATTGATTTATGTAACCCGTTTCATAAAAAATTCTGTTGAGGATTTGAATTTTATTATATAAAATAAATAGTATTGAGGAGGAAAATTAATGAATTTTATTTTTGTTTCTCCACATTTTCCTGCGACATATTATCGTTTTTGTCGCGCTTTACAAAAAAATGGAGTAACGGTTTTAGGAATTGGGGATGCACCTTATGCAAACTTAAGTGATGATGTAAAAAATTCTTTGAAAGAATATTATTATGTCGCATCTTTAGAGGATTATAATGCTAAAAAGGAAGCTGTATCTTACTTTCAAAAAAAATACGGAAAAATCGATTATATCGAATCCAATAATGAATATTGGTTGCAGGACGATGCACGATTACGCACGGAATTTCATATAACAACCGGCCCGGATGTAAAAGAAATCTTTTTCTTTCGCCATAAAAGTGCCATGAAAGAATATTATGCAAAAGCAAAATGCAAAACAGCACGATGGATCCTTGTAAAAGAAGAAAAAGAAGCAAAAAAGTTTATTGATGAAGTAGGATATCCGGTTATTGTAAAACCTGATGATGGAGTCGGAGCAAGTAAAACACATGCTTTAAAAAATGATCAGGAATTGGCAGAATTTTTTCAAACAAAAGATGAAAAAATAACCTTTATCATGGAAGAATATATTGTAGGAGAATTGGTATCTTATGATGGAGTATGCGATTCCAAAGGAAATGTTGTTTATCCGACAAGCCATGCTTTTCCTACGCAAATTATGGATGTTGTGAATAATAACAGTGACGTTTATTACTATACATTAGATAAAATTCCTGAAGATTTGGATATTCTCGGACGCAGAATCGTTAAAACTTTTAAGGCAAAATCACGTTTCTTTCATCTGGAATTTTTCCGCTTGACCGAAGATAAAAAAGGCTTGGGGAAAAAGGGAGACTATATTGGCCTGGAAGTAAATATGCGTGCTCCGGGGGGATATACACCGGATTTAATTGATTTTGCTCATTCCATCGATATATATCAAATTTGGGCCGATGTTTTGACTTTTGATGAAAATCGGGAACCTATTTTATATTCCCCTACTTATTGTTGTTATGTCGGCAGAAGAAATTATGTTTCTTATAAACATTACTATGAAGAAATTATGACAAAATATAAAAATGAAATTGTCTTTACACAAGGAATGCCAGACATTCTTTCGGATGCGATGGGAAATTATTTCTTCATGGCAAAATTTAAAGAGAAAAAGGAAATGGAAGAATTTATTTGTTTTTTGACGGAAAGGACAGAATAAAAACATGTTCAAACAACAAAGGGGTTATTGTGAAAAAAACAAAGATAATTATATTCAATATAAAAAAATTCTTGGTTTTGATTGCATAAAAGAAAAAAAATATGCAGCTTCAAAAAATGGATATGACGGAATAATGACTTTGAAATTTCATTCGAAAGACGAATGGAGTCTTAAAGAAAAAAGAAAGATGAAAAATTTGGATCAGGCTTTTGATGAAATATTTTTTGAATTTCAGAATACCGATTCCAATTTAGAAAAAAGGCATCATTTTTTTCATCTATCGATTGGGGAACATATTTTTTATCTTTTTTTCATTCTTTGTGCAATAATACTCAATCTTTTTCTTTTTCTTTTTCAAGGTAAAGATTCTTTTTTGCTCATGATTTTCAGCTTTTCTTTTCTTTTTTTGTGTCTTTCTTTTTATGCTATGGAAATAGGGAAAACATTTTTCCGAAATCGTGCATTATCCAAACCGGATTCCAAAGAAGAATTTTTAAGTGAAAAAGCAAAAATTTTAATAGAAATTTTAGAATCCAGTCCTTTATATGAGAAGGGAAAGACAGATATATCTTTCTTAAAGGAAAAGATAATGGTAAAAGAAGAAGGGCAAAAAAAGAAAAAAAAGACAATCGGAAGTCGAACGGAAATGATTCAACATGTATGTGGAACCGATCGCACATATTTTGAATTGCCGACGATGAAAGACGAAGACAATTAAAAATACACATTAGGTTTAAAATATGTTAAAATAAACTAGCAAAGGAGAAAAAAATGAAAATATTTATTGATACTGCAAATGTAGAAGAAATCCGAGAGGCTGCATCTTGGGGAATCATCAAAGGAGTTACCACAAATCCATCCTTGATTGCCAAAGAAGGTAGAAATTTAAAGGAAGTCATCGGTGAAATAACAAGTCTTGTAGATGGACCGATTTCCGCGGAAGTAAATGAAGCGGATATTGATACGATGATAAGTGAAGCAAAAGAATTAAGTAAAATGAATAAAAATATTGTCATCAAAGTGCCAATGACAAAAGACGGAATAAAAGTTACGAAAATATTGCATGATTTAAAAATTCGTACAAATGTTACCTTGGTTTTCTCCGTTCCTCAGGCTTTGCTGGCATTTGAGGCCGGAGCTAGTTTTGTTTCTCCCTTTATGGGACGATTAGATGACATGAATGCATCGGGAGCGGAATTGATTGAAAAATTAGTTGCGGTAAAGCAAATGTATGGTTATGATACGGAAATTATCGCGGCATCTATTCGTAATGGAAAGCATATTGAAGAGGCGGCATTGGCAGGCTCGGATATTGCCACCATTCCTTTCGCGGTTTTGAAAAAATCTTTTGATCATCCTTTGACGACAAATGGATTGAAGATTTTCAAAGATGCTGCCAAGAAATAGTAAAAAAAATGCTTGAAAAATGACACGGTGTTGTCATTTTTTTATCTTCGAAAATAAGAGAGTCTTGGTAAAAGAATAGATAAAAGAAAAATATAAAAAATACCCACGATAATTGCCATGAAAATTCGTAGCACTAAACCGGTAAAGACAAATTCCGTGGGATATTGATAATAAAGACCATCGAGAATCATGCCGACACTATTCAAAAAAAGAGCGGAAAAAGAGCTGATAGCTACTTCAAGTACAATAATCGATCGGCGAATTTTATAATGAAAAAATTTAGATAATAAACCGCTGATAAGTCCCCAGGAAATCGGGGCCATTAACCATAAAAATGTTGTTGGCATTAATCCATAGGTAACAATTTGCACAACAAAACCGGTGGCAAATCCGGCATAGGTACCGATCAAAGGTCCGAAAAGAATACCGGTCAATAATAATGGAAGAGCATAGATCGAATATAAAGAAGTATCGGTACGAACCGATAATAAATTTAAAATAATGGCAAAAGCCGCCATAGCACTTGCAATGGATATCTGACGAATCGTAGACATTCAAACCTCCTTCTTAAGAGGTCCGACTCAGCGGACGCGCTTACATACCGCCACAAAAGTGTTCGTCTTTGTGCCACTTCCCATCACAAAGCACTTAACGCATGTAAACTACTCTGATGGACTGATTATACATGAATTAAAAAAAAGAAAAAAGTTTTTCAATCGGAAATTATGACTTTTCTCCAGGAAGAAATAAGATC